>CAYXWE010000614.1:0-3194 GCA_964468145.1 uncultured Pleurocapsa sp. | reverse complement strand
TTGTTTTATTTAGTGCGCTTGTTTGTCTATCATGCAGAAGCAGAACAAGAACCCGAACCCGCACGCGGTATTCTTAAAAAGCAATACGAAATAATGGAGAAACGACTATATGGGATTATTACTACTCCAGGAATGATCGTAACCGTGGCGATGGCGATAGGCTTGATTTCTACAGAACCAGAAATCCTTAAGTCTAGTTGGTTACATATTAAACTGACCTTTGTTTTGTTGCTGATTGGCTACCATCATTTTTGTAAAAGAATTATGAAAAAACTGGCTGCTGGGGAATGTCAGTGGACGGGACAACAGTTTCGAGCTTTAAATGAAGCACCAACTATATTACTAGTATTAATTGTATTATTGGCAGTATTTAAAAATAATTTGCCTTTGGATCTTACTACCTGGTTGGTTGCAGGGTTGGTAATTGCAATGGTTGCTAGCATTCAACTTTATGCCAAAAAACGTCGTCAGGATAAAGAAAAGCTGGCTCAAACAGAGCAACTAGAACAACCAGAGTTTGCTTCTTCTGTAACTGAATAACTTTTATAGGATGAAGGATTAGTAGTAATAGACTAGTTATTTGTTACCAACAGCTTGTACTTTACGTATATTTTTTCCTTCTTCCTAGCTTATAAATGTATTTAAAAAAACTACACCTGCGTTCATTTAGGAATTATGTCGATCGCCAGGTAGAATTTACAGCCAGAAAAACTATCTTGGTGGGTAATAATGCTCAGGGAAAATCTAATCTTTTAGAAGCGGTAGAATTATTAGCTACTCTCAAAAGTCATCGTAGCAGTCGCGATCGCGAATTGGTTTTAGATACAGCAACAGCAGGTGAAATAAAAGCAGTTGTCGAACGGATTCACAGTACTAATGAATTAAGTATTATTTTTCGCCATAAAGGAGGGCGTACTGTCGCTGTCAATAGGGAAACTATGCGCCGTCAATTGGATTTTTTGGGAGTTCTCAATGCAGTACAGTTTTCTAGTCTAGATTTGGATTTGGTAAGAGGTGCGCCTAGAATTCAAAGAAGTTGGCTCGATGGTTTATTGATTCAATTAGAACCTGTATATTCTAATATTTTGCAGCAGTACGATCGAGTATTACGCCAGCGCAATGCCGTCTTAAGAAAAATGCGTGCTATTTATAAAGATGAATCTTCAGACTCTCTAGAACTTTTAGAACCCCAGTTAAAACTATGGGACGAACAATTAGCAGCAGCAGGTTCGAGAGTAACTCGCCGACGTACTAGGGTGCTGTCGCGACTAGCCCCGATCGCGCAATTTTGGCATCATCGTATTAGTGGAGAAACTGAAGAATTAGGAATCAACTATCTACCTAATGTAGAGTGGACTGAAGACGAGCCAGCAAAAGTACAGCAAGCATTTTTAATTAAAATTGCAGAGTATCGCGATGTTGAAACAAAATATCAGGGAACAACAGTAGTCGGGACTCATCGCGATGAAATTGAGTTCACGATTAACCAAACTCCTGCGCGTTATTATGGCTCTCAAGGACAACAGCGTACATTGGTATTGGCATTGAAATTAGCGGAATTAAAGCTGATTGAAGAAGTCATTGGTGAACCACCTTTGCTATTGCTCGATGATGTCTTAGCAGAATTAGATCTCAATCGTCAACAGCAATTATTAGAGGTTATTGGCGATCGCTTTCAAACAATCATTACCACCACCCACATCAACTCATTCGATCGAGATTGGATACAAGATTCTCAGGTATTAAAGATACAAGCAGGAATGATAACCAGCGAGTATTAATTATTTGTTGTTTGTTATTTGTTATTTGTCATTTGTCATTTGTTATGGAAGCAACCCCTGACATTTGTAGATAAATCGGGTATTAATGGTAAATTGCATCGCATTTTTAGCAATAGCTGTTGATGCTGTTTGGTTTTCGGCGTGAGGAGGATTAATCAATGAAAATTTTAGTTACTGGGGTGGCTGGCTTTATTGGCTATCATTTGACAGAAAGATTACTAAAATCGGGAAATAGAGTATACGGAATTGATAATCTTAATGATTATTACGATGTTAATTTAAAACAGGCTCGTTTAAATCGACTATTATCCCAGACACAATTTACTTTTGAGTATCTGGATATTAGCGATCGCGTTTCAGTCGAGCAACTATTTCAAAGTCATAATTTTGATTGTGTTGTAAATCTAGCAGCACAGGCGGGAGTAAGATATTCGCTGGAAAATCCTCACGCCTATGTAGATAGTAATCTGGTTGGTTTTACGAATATTTTAGAAGGCTGTCGTCATAGCCAAATAGAGCATTTAGTCTTTGCTTCTTCTAGTTCGGTATATGGGGCAAATACTAAAGTACCTTTTGCCGTTGGGGACAAGGTAGATCGTCCCGTGTCTTTGTATGCAGCTACCAAAAAAGCCAATGAATTAATGGCTCATGCTTATAGTCATTTGTATCAAATTCCCATCACAGGATTGCGTTTGTTTACCGTATACGGCCCTTGGGGTAGACCTGATATGGCTTATTTCAAATTCGCTCAAGCGATCGCCCAGGATAAACCAATTGATATTTATAACTACGGCAAAATGAAGCGAGATTTCACTTATATTGACGACATTGTTGAAGCGATCGCGCTGATTATTTCCCAATCTCCTCAAGAAGTGAATCAACCTCCTTATAAAATTTACAATTTGGGCAATAACAATCCCGTAGAATTAGGGGAGTTTATTAAGGCAATAGAACAAGTAATGGGTAAATCAGCCCAGAAGAATTTTTTACCGATGCAGCCAGGAGATGTGGTTACTACCTATGCAGATGTCGATCAATTGATTGCTGATTTTGACTTTAAGCCAACTACTTCTATTGTTCAAGGCTTAGAATGTTTTGCTCAATGGTATCGAGAGTATTATGGTTTATCCGACTCTAGTAAGCAGCAATTAATTGCAGATCGATTGGCTTTATTGGCAGGTTAATACAATTGAACTTAAATGTTAATTATTGTACGGGCAAACAGATAACAAAACAAGTCATATCTAATTCTGATTCGAGAGTAATAGAACCACGATGACGATTTTCTACTATACGCCTGACAGCATCTAGACCCAAACCGGAACCTTTGCCAATAGATTTAGTAGTAAAAAACGGTTCAAAAATGCGGGAGTGAATTTCTGGAGGTACACCGATTCCAGAATCAATTACTTT
>CAYXWE010000613.1:0-3195 GCA_964468145.1 uncultured Pleurocapsa sp. | reverse complement strand
TAGCTAGAGTTCACGCACGTATCAGCAATTCCCGTCAAGATTTTCTACACAAATTGAGTAGAAAATTGACTAACGAAAGCAAAGTGATTGTGGTAGAAAACCTCAATATCAAGGGATTAGTGCGATCGCCAAAATTGGCTAAAGCAATTTCTGATGTCGGCTGGGGGATGTTCGTCAATTTCTTGAGCTATAAGCTCGAACGAGAAGATAAACAACTCGTAGAAATAGACAGATTCTTCCCTAGTTCTCACATATGCCCTGACTGCCTAACCCAGCAACCAAAAATGGATTTGTCTATTCGAGAGTGGACGTGCGTAAATAGCGCGTGTAATGCAACTCACGACAGGGACGAGGCAGCAGCAAAAAATATTAGAGCAGAAGGGATCAGAATGCTAAAGGCGGATGGAATAGCCGTCTCTGCTAGTGAAGGGAGCGTCAGTCAGAATCGTGGTCGAAAGATTAAGGTAATGCAGCACAAGCGCGAAGCTAGAAACCCTAACTCAAGAGCGTAAGCGTAAGTTAGGGTAGTTCATCAAGCTAACGAGTAAAACTATCTTCTAGACGATCTAATAAAAAATCTGTACCAGGATTGCGCCATAGCCGATCTAAAGCACTAGCGGGGATAGTTAAGTACAAAACATCGTGGGGTTGCAAGCGGGTATTGAGGAGATCCCAACTATGTAGAGTACGATTTTTTCTTGCCAAATTTTTTCTTTCTAAATATAGAGGAACAAAATCAACCTCAATCGCAGCATCGCGAACAATGCGGTCGCAGAAAGAATGATTGGGTGTAATCATAGTTGCCAAAGCTACCCAAAGCAAATCCTGAGTCATACCATTGCCCAAAATTCTACCTCCTAGTGCTGCTGCGACAAAAGAATGGGTAGCTAATTCTACAGGAGATAGTACGTGATTAAATTCAAATACTTCCTGCATTGATTGAGCAAATTGAGGATCGCCACTACGAACAACGGTTTTCAGATGAGGCGCGATCGCTTTTGCTGTCAAACAAATCTCTAAATTAGTCGTATCTTGGCTGGTAACGGCGAGCAAACTGGCTGCTTTTTCAATATTCACTGCTTTTAAAGCACTAGAAGTACTAGCATCTTCAATTATTACAGGTATTCTCGACGAACGTGCAGCCCGTAAAAAACGATTGTTAGGATCTGATTCAATAATAACTACTTCGTGTCCTTGAGAATGCAGCAAACGAGCGATCTGAATGCCCAGTCCTCCCAAACCACAGACAACATAATGATTTCTGCGAGGAATTCTGGCTGCATCCAAAGTTTGGCGAAAACGGCTACCCAAGACAAAATCATTGATCAGGGCGTAGCAAATTCCGATTACCCCCGCACCAACAATCATCATGATGGCAGTAAACACTTTAATATAGTCTGAACCATTTTCGGCGACTTCTTCTTTTCCTCCCGCACCAGTAATCATGCCTACAGAAAAATACAGCGCGTCGGCGATCGAAGTTTTGAGATTAACGCTGACATAAATTAGAGTAGCGACAAAAATAACCACCAATAATGCCAAACTAACCAAAGTTACGGGACGAGCATAACGCTGATAGTAGGGTATGTTGAGGATTGCTTTGGATAGCTTTCTCTGCCAAGTGCGACGCTTAGTATAAACTTGGGGTTTTGTCCCCACAATCAGGCGATCGCCTGATTGCAGACGACTACCATTTTGAATCGCCGAGACAAGATCGATTTCACCCTTGACGGGTAGATAGTAAATCAACATTCGGTTGGTATTGTCCCAAAGCTGCTTTAATTCCGTACCCAACCAGGGATGACCTTCTTCGATAATTTCTTCTTGTATCGGCCAAGTACGATTAAATAGTTTCAGTTGACCGATCGCCTTATTTCCCAAGGCTGCAAAGGTAAATAAAGGCGCAGAAAGAGCAGCCACGCTCATAGTAAAGTGATCTGGTAAAGTAAGATCCAAGCGATCGCCTAGGGTATGGTTGAGCAGACGATTGATGATTCTAATTTTGGGATTGAGTACTTTGGCTTGAGTCAGGATTGCCAAGTTTAAAGCATCGTCATCGTGAACTAAAACTAAAGTTTTTGCTTGGCGTATCCCTGCTTGAATCAAGATACTCTTATCTCGCGGATCGCCAATAATGATTTGCTTACAAGTAGATTTACTAACTGGATGGGGGTTAATAGCGATAACTTCTGCCCCTTGTTGCTTCAACAGGCTATATATTCTAGAGCCAGTTTTTCCTAAGCCACAGACAACGATCTTGGGTTGCATATACTTTTGATTCGGGTTGGAAAAGATATCTACCCTTTATTTGATTATTTATTAATTGTGCGTAACTAATAGATCGTTTACTGTATAGACCTACACTTTATAAAAGATGATTTAACTGCATTTTTGACACAAGCCAAAAAACTCTAGAGTATGGTAGTAAACTTTGAAGGTATGAGACTTTTCTAACTGTTGTTCGAGATCGCGGACGGGACATTGTTCGATCGGCACAGACAACCCACAGTTAACACAGGTAAGATGATGGCGATCGCTTTTTAGCGAACTATATTCTGATTCTCCATTAGCTAAAGTGCGTACCTGGACTTCTCCGCGAATTTTTAGGGCCTCTAGAGAACGATACACCGTTGCCAAGCCCATCTCTCGATCGCGATTTCGCAGTTCTATATAGAGATCTTGAGCAGAAATAGAACGGTTGAGACTTTGGAGTACTTTTATAATTCGCTCTTGAGAACGGGTACGTCGCGTTTTCATTATTTAACCCAATAGATCGCTTAAGTATATTTTACGCCGATCTTAGCTCGATATATTTCTCAATAGAAATCAACTAATAAGAAATTTCAGTGCGATCGCGCCAGAACTTACCCGTCTCATTTTTGGCAACTTCTGTTGCTAACCAAATTGCCGTATCTGCACCCTGTTCGGGAGTTCTGGGTGCGGATGTGCCACCCATATCGGTTTGTACCCAACCAGGACACATGGAATTTACCGCAATTCCTTGGGAACTTAAAGACTGCGCCAACATCAGTGTCGCGCCATTTAAAGCCAGTTTCGAGAGACAGTAACTTGGTGCGGTAGTCGTCAAGCCATCTAATGCGCCCATACCGCTAGAAACATTAATCACTCTGGCATCTTCAGACTTTTTCAGCAGCGGTAAAAATGTCTGCACCATTTTAATCGTGCCAAAAGTAT
>CAYXWE010000612.1:0-3204 GCA_964468145.1 uncultured Pleurocapsa sp. | reverse complement strand
AATCGATAACTCCTGCCCCAGGTATTGAAGATATTTCTGAAACGCCCGATAATTTCTACAACAAAGAAGTTGCTTTGGAAGGAGAGGTTACTGAAATAAAAAGTGATTTAGCTTTTACCTTAACTGAAGATGACTTCATTGGCGGTAACGATATGTTAATTATTAACCTTACAGGAGAACCAATTCCCTCGGAAGATGAGCGAATCGTAGTAACGGGTATGGTTCGTCCCTATATTACTGCTGATTTTGAAAGAGATTACGACTTGACTTGGGATTTAGATGTGCAAGAAGAAATAGAAGCAGAATATTCTGAGAAACCTGTTTTAGTGGTAGATAGTATTTATCCCGTAGAAGACGACGGACTATTAGAATAATCATTTATTCATATCTACCAATAGGGCGTGGTTAGATCGCGCTCTATTTTTTTATTATGTTCTATATTATTTTCTCTTCAATTTCCTTATGCTTATATTCATTGACTTGTGACCAACAGAGTACAAATTCCTACTATAGTTGGAAGAATTCATTTATCTGAGTTATTAACATCGATGTATAAGTTAGTTTGCAAATTTAATAATTATGTTTAAATCAAATATAGATAAAAACTGGTTGCAGAAACAGTTTTCATTCCTTCCCAAAACAGCATTACTAGGAATGTTACTATTAGCATCTCCTATAGATGTAAATGCAACCAAAACAGAGCGAGAAATAAAATCTTCTTTACCTGATACTGCTGTTAGTTTCGATTTTTTTAATCTTTTTAAGGGAGCAGTTAATTACGTTCAAGTGGCTAACATTTCCGACGAACAAGAAGTCGCGATCGGCAAACAAATCCGAGAGCAGCTTTTAAGCCAACAATACAATCTATACGGCAATGAATCGGTTCAGAGTTATGTCGATCGCCTGGGACAAGAAATAATCAGTAGTGTCGCCGAGTCTCGCGATATTCCCTATACTTTTGATGTTGTAGCCAGCGATGAAGTTAACGCCTTTGCAACTCCTGGCGGTTTTATCTACATTACTACTGGTTTAATGCAAGAAGCAGACAACGAGGCACAGCTAGCTTCGGTAATTGCCCACGAAATAGCCCATATCGAAGAAAAACACAGTGTTAAAGCTTTAAAACAAGCTGCGATCGCCCAAGGAATTGCCGAAACTGCGGGAGTTAGTACCAATGCCCTAGCGCAAATTGGCTATCAGTTAGCAGTAGATTTACCTCAAAGTCGCGACCATGAATACGAAGCCGATCGAGTAGGGTTAGAAATTTTGCAGCAGGCGGGATATCCACCCATGGCATTTGTTAATTTTCTCAAAAAGCTACAGGGAGGAAACCAACCCGAATTCTTACGAACCCATCCTACCAACACCAACCGTATCGAAGCTTTGGCACAAGAAGTTGAATCATCTCAAGTTAGTTCGGACAAGGGTTTGAATGAGGCCGATTACAGAAACAGTATTTCCTCTTTATTTTAAAATTCGCCATTTAGCCAAGATGAATCACCATTCAATTACCACGGAAAATCCAGGTTTGACATAGATGTGTCAGGCAGCCAGGGTTATTAGTTATTGGTTATTAGTTATCGAACAATCTTAGAATAATCCATCCTAGGAAAAATATTCCACGAACAGGTTCTCACAATTTAAAATCATGAGAACCTTGTCCTGCATCGAGGAGACATAGCTCGTACTCATTAATTACGAATTACTGAGGGCAACGGAGCGAGGTTTCCGATTCGGCAGGATGACCGCCCGAATTACGAATTACGAATCACGAATTATGTTGGTCACTCAAAGTCTAGAAACCTTCAAAACTAAGCTCGATCGCTAACACCCAATTAAGCTTTAAACTTTTCGGTAATGCGTTTCATTGCTTCGTTAACATTATCTCGACTATTGAATGCTGAAATACGGAAATAACCTTCCCCTGCTGCACCAAAACCAGAACCAGGCGTGCCTACTACATTGCAACTAAACAACAATTTATCAAAGAAATCCCAGCTAGATAAACCACTGGGAGTTTTGACCCACGCGTAGGGAGCATTTGTCCCGCCATATACATCGATTCCTGCTGCGGTTAGCTGTTGGCGAATAATTTTGGCATTCTCCAAATAGAAAGCGATTAATTCTTTAGTTTGTGCCTGTCCAGCTTCAGAATAAACTGCTTCTGCACCGCGCTGTACGATGTAAGATACGCCATTGAATTTGGTAGACTGACGACGATTCCAAAGTTGCCATAGCTTAACCTCCGAACCATCACTGGCTTTGCCCATTAAGTTTTGGGGGACTACAGTAAAGGCGCAACGAGTACCCGTGAAGCCCGCATTCTTAGAAAAGGAACGAAACTCGATCGCGCAATCTTTTGCTCCTTCGATTTCGTAAATAGAATGAGGCAAACTAGGATCGGTAATGAAGGCTTCATAGGCTGCATCAAATAAAATTAACGACCCATGTTGTTTGGCATAGTCTACCCAAGCTTTTAGATGTTCCTTGGTAGCAGTTGCCCCTGTGGGGTTGTTGGGGAAGCAAAGATAAATTAAATCTACCTTTTCTTCAGGAATTTGGGCAGTAAAGTCATTATCCGCACTAATAGGTAAATAAACCAAGCCGTCATACTTGCCATCGCCCTTAGCATCTCCTGTATGCCCTGCCATCACGTTAGTGTCTACGTATACGGGATATACAGGATCGGTTACCGCAATCTTATTATCATCGCCAAAGATATCGAGAATATTACCGCAGTCGCATTTAGAACCGTCAGAAATAAAGATTTCCGAAGCATTAATATCGCAACCGCGAGCTTGGAAGTCGTGCTGGGCAATTTTGTCTCTCAACCACAGATATCCCTGTTCTGGTCCATAACCTTTGAAGGTAGCGCGATCGCCCATTTCTTTGGTTGCTTCGATAATAGCATCCCGACAGGCAGCAGGTAAGGGTTCGGTGACATCCCCAATACCTAGTTTGATAATTGGTGCATCGGGGTTATCTGCTGCATAAGCACTAACTCGACGTGCAATTTCGGGAAACAGATATCCCGCTTTGAGTTTGAGATAGTTATCGTTAATGGTTGCCATAATTTTTCTGATTACAAACGCCACTTATCAAGCTTACTGTTATCTGGCTAATTATTGACCGAACTGGCGAACATTAAACCGCGTTGCCAGGGTAAGCAGTGGAATGGTTAGCAACGGATCGAAGTGAGGGTTA
>CAYXWE010000611.1:0-3204 GCA_964468145.1 uncultured Pleurocapsa sp. | reverse complement strand
GCTAATATAAATATTGAGATAATAAGCTAATTTGAAATTAAATGTCTACCGAACAACCCACGGAAAAAGAGTTACTGAAAACGGTTTTGAAACCGCTTTTGTCAGATTTTCAATACTGGTTTGAGCGTTCTCGTGATTTGCTGGAGTCAGAAACAATGCCTTTTCTTGAGTCTCAAGAACAGGCTCAATTATTAGAGAAGATTATTCAAAGCCAGCGAGAAGTTCAAACCGCGCAAATGCTGTTCGAGGCAA
This sequence comes from uncultured Pleurocapsa sp., assembly GCA_964468145.1. Lineage (GTDB taxonomy): Bacteria > Cyanobacteriota > Cyanobacteriia > Cyanobacteriales > Xenococcaceae > Waterburya. The sequence goes on along the minus strand of CAYXWE010000611.1, from coordinate 2,952 downwards.
CAGGCGGTTCTGCTGGAATTGACTCGGCGATGTTGCTTCCTTGGCATCAGCTAGTAGCTCAATGCTGGAATATCGCTCAAAAATGGAGAGAAGCAAAAAGCACAGCAGATCGAACGTCGCCAGATTATGAAAAACAACCAAAAATCGATTAGATTGAGCGTTCGATCTGCAAACCAGTATTAGTTCGAGTACAAAAAACATATTCCCAAAGAAAAGGGCGCGTATCGAATTCGCGGAGCAAAACCATAACCTAAGGCTTGTGGCCGAGATCGTATAAATGAGTTTATTAGTAAGAAGTAAAGAAAGTTTATGTTGCATCTAGTTTATATCTTGTTATTTACCATAATTGCTCTTTTAGCAGTTAGTAATTTGATTCGCAGCTTAATTACCCTAAGCGCAGACACCCAAAAATTTTATCCCCCCAATTACAATCGCTCGAACCACAGTCAATCTCGCAGTCAAAAGAAAGTTCACCCCGAACTTCTTGATGATGAAGGGCAAGTTATTGAAGAACCATTGCTAGTAATGCGCTCTGTATCGGTAGATGATGCTCGCTCGCGACTAGATGCCCTATACGAAGCATCTCCCAGCAAGACAGTTGACCCCGAAGAATAATTGTCGCTTTCTCACACAACAAATGGAGCTTTCAATCGCATTTATGGGAACTATAGATATTGAAGTTTTCAATTAGTTCATAATGCCAAGAAAACCTGACGAATATACAGTTCACCTCTTAATTTCAGGCGGTCACAGAGAAGAAATTCGGTTTCAAAACGTTCAAGAATTTCAAAAATGGTACAGTAGCGAGCTAATGGCAAAGTCTGACTCAGAAGATTTTATTAACGTCCCGATTAAAAATATTCCAGGAGAGTATATGGTACTAAGACCAAAAAACGTTCTTGCGATTCGGGTCGAACCAGTATTCTTGGGTAGTGTTGAGAGATTTTAAACAATTAAATATTTTAAAATATTTACTTTCACTTTAGTATGACCCACTCACAATTGACTTAGATAGCTCAATAAGTCAGCCATTTCTTGCTGACTTGGTTGAAATTTGGGCATTGGTGGTGTTTGACCGCTGGTAACTTGAACGATCAAGTCTTTTTGAGATTTTCGCTTAGAAATATTTTCTAATCTAGGACCTACATTGCGCTCTGCTTGCAAATTGTGGCATCCCGCACAATTAATTTGAAAAATAGCTAAACCATTTTGAGCATTTCCTTTGAGAGAAAGAACTTCACTAATATAAGGATCGGAACTACCTTGCCAGTAGATACCCAGGATGCTAGAGCCAGCAATTAGCACTACTGCCACTGAAATTAATAGTATGCGATTTAGCCAAGTTTTAGATTGGACTAACTGGTTATCCACTGCTAATTTTAATCTTTTTTATGAATGTATATTTATATTTATTATGTTTTATAAAATAACACGAACCAAGGTTATCTGCTTTTAGCAGAAGCTATCGCACCTTTAACTACCTCTGCATGACAGCAACGCCAAAATTAGCGTAGGATATATCTTAGTTAAATAACTTAATCTTTGAAAGGAGACTCACTGTGATCGAACCTCTATTGTTAGGAATTGTACTTGGTTTAATTTTCATTACTTTGTGCGGATTGTTTTTTGCAGCTTATATGCAGTACAAACGTGGTAATCAATTGGGAATTGACTAAATCTAAAAATATAGATTTTTATAAAAAAAATAAAATTAATCATAATTAACTACCAAAGATGAGAAAGCAAACCAGGCTGTACTCATCTTTTTTATGACGTTGTACGGGATTTTGGACTATTTTTATTTAATCGGTCAAAACTTTTCCAGAAAATTGAGATCGCGATCGCTCATACCTTGTTGTCTAATACAAGCGATTCTAGTTTCATCAGCCTCCGCAGATAGTTCGATCTCTAAATATTTTTCTGGTTTAACAACCAGGCGTTGCCACCATTCGATCGCAGTAATGCCTGGATCGACCTCAATTCCCGACCAATAAATTTCAGGGTAGAGACTATCGACCTGATTTGGTTCTAAACGATATAAATCTAGATGATATAAAGGCAAACGTCCATCCAAGTATTCATCGATTAGTTTAAAAGTAGGGCTAACAATCGAGTCGGAGATACCCAATCCTCCACCAATACCCTGTACTAAGGTAGTTTTACCCGCTCCCAAATTGCCAGAAAGAAGAATTACGCTACCTGGGGATAAATGTTGAGCGAGTAAATAACCCAAATTATGGGTCGCTTCTGAATCTGGGAGAAAGATAGTTAACATTACAAAACCCTTATTTGACAACGATTTTTATCAATCGATAACCTCGTGAAAATTAGCAAAAAGAAAAGTTCATCGAAATTTTACAATACAGATGCCAATACCACATAGTTTCTTTATATTCAATTGGTACATTATAAATAAGCCAAGTAACTTTAAGTCGGGATAGCAAAGTAAAGCGAATTGATTAGATTCTTTTGTTTTGCTACTTCCCTTATCTCTTTAAATCACTACCAATATTTTTGGAGAAATAGAAGCCAATCTATACAAACTGCTTCTTAATATCTCCACATCATCCGCGATTTACGACCGATAAATCTTTGGTTGCCATTTGCCACTATACCAGCGCAGTAGCACTCTAGCTAATTGAATGGAACTATGACGGACGTGACCTTTAACTGAATCTTCTTCCATTACGTTTGCCATGACAATACGACGACCGAGTTGAGCTACCTCTTGTCGGTCGAGATATACGGGATGAGAATTTTCTTGAGCATATCTCTTTAAAGAGACGGGACCTGGCGATTTGCGATGTACCAAAACAGCATCAAACAATTTTTCTTTGCCAATGCGGTCTATTTCCCGAATATGATCGGCAACACTGTAGCCTTCGGTTTCCCCTGGTTGAGTGATGATATCGGGGTTTTCCAGATCCTCTTTTTCCGCCAGTTGGTATTCGT
>CAYXWE010000610.1:0-3205 GCA_964468145.1 uncultured Pleurocapsa sp. | reverse complement strand
AGAATTTATCAACGCATACCATCTCCTCAAACAGCCAAGGGTTTGTTTCCCCATCCGTTGAAGTTATTGTTTCAATGCAGTGGGGATGAAATTGAAGCAAGGATTGGGGATATTAAACTTTTAATTGGGAAAGATAGTTTAAGAAGCAATTTTACGCCAACAAATAATGTTGCGATCGCCAAAGCAACAAAACCAACTCCAATAAAAATAAAAACAAAATCTAAAATGAAAACCATAGCGGTATATCACAATAAAGGCGGTGTGGGAAAAACCACCACCGTAGTTAATTTAGCAGCAGCTTTGAGTAAGAAAGGCAAGAAAGTTTTAGTTATCGATATCGACAGTCAAGCTAATACAACTTTTGCCACGGGTTTGGTTAAGTTTGAAGATGAATTTGATGACTATATTAAAAACTCTAATATCTATCATGTTATCAAGTCTTCGGAATTACATCCTATTAGTGAAGTTAAAGTAACTTCCAATTTTTGCAATCCACCCATTGATATTATTCCTTCTCACATTACTTTGATGGCGCAAGAAAGCCAACTCAATCAATTATCTTCTATTAGTTTTACTCTACTAAGCAAGTTGGAAGAAGTTAAAGATAATTACGATATCGTTTTAATAGATACACCTCCTTCCCTAAACTTATATGCCAGAATTGCTTTAATCAGTGCCGATTATTTATTAATTCCTTCAGATCTCAAGCCCTTCGCTAATCAAGGATTAACTAACGTTAAAAACTTTATTAAAGATATTAATGCTGCCAAAAAAGCAATTAGATTAGAAGCCTTAAAGATAATCGGTGTTTTGCCTTGTAAAATTACGACTCACCATAAATTTGTCCACAATACCTTACCAAAACAGCAAGCTAAGATTACTGATAAATACAATTTACCATTATTAAATTCTGTTATATACCAACGAGAAGATGTAGCTAGGTGTTCTGATGTGACAATCCCAATGGGGGATATAGAAATTCCCGATCCAAAATCTATCTTAGACTACAAACCTAAGTCTCAATCGGCAACAGAATTTAAAAAACTAGCAGAAGAAATACTCGTAAAAGTAGGAGCATAATGACTTTATTAACCTCATTAGTAGAAGTGAGAACTATAACTTGCGATCGCTCTCGTGCAGAATTTGATGAACAACAAATAGAAGAAGCAGCACGCTCAATTGTGGCAGCAGAAGGTATTATTAATCCTATTATTTTAACTAGGACAGGAATCAATTTTTTTGCCGTAATCAACGGACATTTTGAATATCATGCAGCAGCAAGAGCGAAGGAAATAGATCTCGCTATTGGGGAGACAGTTTCTGCATATATTGTTGACGAAGAAAATGATGCGATCGCCAAACAAATAGATATCCTGAGAAAGCCACAACCAAACTCAGATAAAGCTACGAACTATACAGATGATAGTGTTAGTAAAACTTCTAATAGTTTAGAAACTCGTCTTAATAATTTAGAATCGAGAATCGACAATCGTTTAAAGGAAATAAAACAGGAATATAAGCAAGAAAACCAAGATTTAGCAGAAAAAATTCAGGTTTTACAAAATAAGCTTCCAGAGAAAATAGAGCCTCTGACAACCTTGAATGAAGCTAACAAAACCGAATTGATAACTAAACTCAAGCCAATCCTTAAATCTGATAAAAAAACTACCGATATTACTAATAAAATCATTAAAGGAAGACCTTTCGCATCCCTTAGTGAAGTGTTGGCAAAAACCAAAGGTTTAGGGGAAAAAACTATGTTGAGAATAATCGATCGCTGGCTGTATTCTGAATAAATTGGCGATCGCGATCTTCGGGCTGAGTAATAAGTAATAAGTAATAAGTAATAAGTAATAAGTAATAAGTAATAAGTAATAAGTAAGAGGTTGTCTGAAAAGTCTCATAAATTATAATGATGCCCCCTAAATCCCCCAAGTTTGGGGGACTTTTAATTGTTTCCCCCCAGAATTGGCGATTTAATTGTATAAAAAGAACTTTGGCTGATGTCCTCTAACAAGTAACACTATACTTTCACATTCAAAACTTGAATTCGTCTTAAACCCGCGACTTCCTCAGCCTTCAGCCCTCAGCCTTCACAAAATTATTAAATGTTGTATGTAGACAGGGTTTAGTATTACAACTCATTACTCATTACTCGTCAAAGTAATTTTTCAATCGCCCGAACGATAATTTCAGGTTGGTCTATCCAGACAAAATGACTACTTTTTATAGCGATAATTTCAGTGTAGTTACTTGATAATAAGCTCAGACTATAATGCATTTTGTCTCTCAGTCGATTAATTGCCTTGATGGGCAAAAAGAAAGTAAAAACAGAAGGTGTAAAAAAAGATTGGGACTTAATACCAATAATAGGTAAATCCCCCAAATCTTTAGCAACTTTCAATTGATGACCGCTGCGATCGAGATTAATCAATTCTCTTGCCATAGTTAGCCAATGATTATAATGATAAAAAGATCGCTTTACTTGTTGTCTTTGTTTAAGATTAAATTGGCGCAACTTTGGTTTAATCACCTCAAATAAACCAACAGTTCCTATTATCCTAATAATTCCCAAAAATGATCCCAACACAGACATTACAAATCCCGAAATAAACAAATATTTAACAGCCTTCACTACCCAAGGCATATTCAACATTCCCGATTCATGAAGTCCATCAGTAAGAATAAGTCCTTTAACCTTTTCGGGAAAATGATGGGCATACAGGCGCATATTATAACTACCAAAAGAATCCCCTACCAAAATATATGGCGGTTCAATCTTGGATGTGGTTAACAATAAATCTAGTTCTCGTACAATTTCCCCACTACAGCGAGACTGAAAAGTAGGGCTACTCCAACCATAGCCTGGGCGATCGTAAATACAGACTCGCGTCAAACTAGCTATAGATTCCAGCAAAAAATAGCTCTCAATACCACCCAAACTATGATCCAAAACCACCGTTGTCGATCCTGTACCTTTAACCCAATAATGCACCAGGCGATCGTCAACATCAATTAATTTTCCTGGAGGTAAGATGCTTTCTTTCTCTCCCCAACTCATTATCAAATGGAACAAAGCTATTCCCAGTAACAAAAGATGTTGTCCAGAAATATACATATTAGTTATTGGTCATTTGTTATTGGTCATTTGTTATTGGTTATTAGTCATTGGTTATTAGTCATTGGTTATTGGTTATTGGTTATT
>CAYXWE010000609.1:0-3208 GCA_964468145.1 uncultured Pleurocapsa sp. | reverse complement strand
TTCCGAACCCGAACCCGAACCCAATTCAATTGGTCTATCTAAAGGTTCTGCTCCTAAAGGAAGATCGGAATCGATACTAGGAGTGGCATTAGTACCAGCAGTAGAAGAAGATAGTCCCAACCATTCCAAAAGATTGTTGAAACCAATATTAGTTAAAATGTTGGTGACAAATTCGGAGACAAATTGGGCTGCTACATAGAAGAAGGCTAAAACTACCCCTGCTGCAAATACTTTGGGTAATAAATCTAGAACCTGATTGAGCATATCTGTCGCAGGTTCGGAGATTGCTCTAATCTGTAACTGCTCTAGTGCCGAGATAACACCAGGGATAAGAATCAGAACAAAAACTACCGTGCCAATAATGCCAGAAAGAGGCTGTCCTGTACCACCTCTGCCCAAACCAAACTTACGTCCAATATTATCTACACCAGTAGCAGCCAAAAGATTGGAAACTATACGTCTGACAATAGTGGCAACAAACCAAAATACTGCCCCAATAATTACTGCACCCAAGACATTGGGTAACATTGCCAAAACTTCATTGAGCATATCTTGAACTGGCTCAAGAGTTCCGTTTAGCTGCAACGCATTTAGTACTGCGGGCAAAAACAGTAGGAAAATAAACCAGTAAAGGGCATTTCCTAAAGTATCGGTGAGGGAAAAATCTCCCGTATCAGAGGAGTTTAATCCCAGGCGTTGTTCGATATTTAACGCACCCAAGGCACTAGTCACTAAGGTTTTAACAATAGTAGCCACTACCCAAGCAATACCTAACAGGAATGCTGCTCCCAAAATTTTGGGTAAGAAACCAGTAATTTGGTTCAAAAGAGTATTGAGCGGTGCCGAAACTGCTTCCAACTGTAGCGCATTCAAGAATGCAACTACCGCAAACAGTACAATCAGCCAGTAAAATAGAGTTGCAATCCAATCTTCAATTGGAATTGAATCTCCACCTCTTTGACCTGCGATCGCTGCAGCAATTTTATTGTCAATATCGGTACTATTAAGAAGCTTTTTAACTAGTCCCTTGACGATCGAAGCAACAATCAAACCTATAATCAGGATGGCAATAGCTTTGACCACGCCTAGTGCGGAAGAACCCAAATTTCCGTTAATCAGGTTGGTAATCTGATTACCGCCTTGAGCCTGCGCCACAAGCAAAGGATCTAGTGACGAAATATTACTAATTATCTGTGTCATGTTTTTTAGTTTTAATTCATCTATTGATTCCCGCCATCGATATTAGCGAGAAATTACGCAGATGTCCTGTTTGTGTGAGTCATCAAATATATTTTTCTGCGATAATTATGCCAAATTAATTTCAATTTGCTTAAAAAGTTAATTATATTCACTCTTTTTCAGCCAATATGCTCAGTTTAAAATTGATGTTAGTACGATTTTTGGATAGTTTTAAGGGTTCTACATTGCTTAATTGTGAGAAAATTAAGAAAATATTAATGAATAATTTTATGTACGTATTTTTACCCTTAGCTTCTATATTCGATAGATAATGCCATCGCAGAAGTTTTTTGAACAATCTATTGAGATCGATGCCAGTGCCGTAGTTACTGAGGAGTGTCTGACAAATTTGAAACTCATGCACCGTTGGCTAAATCCGATGTTACGTTGCGAGCCAATAGGCTCGTGGAGCACTACTGTTGGTAGTCTGAGTCGGTTTACGATTAAAGTTCCCTTATTAAAGCCTAGTTTGAGGAGTGTTGTGGCACAAAGAGAGCCTGGACTTATTGTGTGGGAGTTCGATGGTTTTTTTCAGGGGCGCGATCGCTGGGAATGTCAACCGACTGATTATGGTACTTTTTTACTCAATAGATTTGAATTTGAGATTCCCAATCCTGTTGTTAGCTGGGGATTTAATAACTTTGCTGCAGGTTTAACCAAAAAAGATATGCAGGCTCAGTTACGACGATTAAAAAGAGTTGCAGAAGAGGTGTATCGTCTTAGTGATAATTAAAACCGCTTCACGGTAAGCTATTAGCTTTTAGCCCGAAGTAGTGCGGGCGCGGGGTCACGGGACGGCTTTCAAAGCGTACCGTCCTGTCTGAGGTTTCGTGACTACATCTCTGACGGAGCAAGAAGCGCACCGCCCTGTCTGAGGAAACCTCAGACATAAGGACGGAGTAAGAAGCGCACCGCCCTGTCTGAGGAAACCTCAGACATAAGGACGGAGTAAGAAGCCCTGAGGTCGCCCTTACTTTTAGCTGTTAGCCTAAAAATACATAGTGGGAAAATTAGACCCCCACTATGTATTTTTACACTTTGTATTTTTATACTTTAATTTTCGAGCGAACAATTTGAACTAACTAAGGACAATATAGAGTATCTTTAGTATTTCGCCCTGTAGTGGGGTTTGTACCGCTGGCGCGATCGCATAAATCCCGTTCTGTAGTGGGGTCTAGCAATGTATCTGTAAAATCCGCCCCTGTAATATCTGCTTCTTGCATCATGGCATTAGTTAAATAAGCCCCTTCTAATACTGCATTAGTCAAGTTGGCTCTGGTCAAACGGGTAGATTCCATACTCGTGTATCGCAAATCTGCCCCTTCTAAGTTAGTTCTCGACATATTTGCGCCAAAAAAGCGGACTCCCACAGCTTTAGAAAAGCTTAAATCGCTCCCTCTAAGGTTGGTATGATCAAAGCTAGCATCAGTCAAATCTTGATGAGAAAAATCAGCATCTGTCCATACTTGCTTGTTGTAATCTGCACTCCAAGCGGGCATGACATATATGCCAACTGCTGCCGTTATGGCGATCGCCAATAGAGAAAAATAATTCAATATAGCTCTCAGCGATCTCGAAAGATTGAGTTTCATCATTTTAAGTTGAATTTTTATCGATACAGGAAATATTATTAGATTTTCTGCCCCACTACCCAAAATTCCCTTCACCGAGAAACTCTCTGATCTCTTTATCTCGCAACAAACAGCTAGTTTTTTTTGACAAACAATCTTCAGGTTCGCTTTTATCTGATAGTACTGCAGCGACCAAGGAGTGGCTTTGAGATTGGGAATGTCTCAACTGTTTTACTTCAGTTTCTAAAGATTCAATACGGCTTACTAGAGTACGGATAACCGCAGCTTCAGAGTCGGGCAAGTTGCCGTGTTCTAAAGGATTTACTTTCACTCCCGATTTATAAACCACCCGACCAGGAATGCCAACTACAGTGCAGTTAGACGGAACATCTTTGAGG
>CAYXWE010000608.1:0-3211 GCA_964468145.1 uncultured Pleurocapsa sp. | reverse complement strand
TGATAAAGAAGCTGTCAATACTAATGTTGGCAAAACTTCTGTAGGACGCGATCGCATTCCCAAATCAAGATATTTCACTTAAGTACTAATAGTATAAAAATACCATTAATTCAAATACAGTTGGTTGTTGTTTCGATTGCGCGGGAACGGGAGATTATTGTGAAAAAGAGAAACTTGGGCGCAATCGAAATCCGCGCTTGCCAACAACTTAGAAAAGAGAGAAAAGCGATCGTAACAACGAATCAAGAATCTTGAAGGATGAGCGATCGCAAGGGAGAATCGAATCGATAGTCTTCTTTCAAGATTCTTTATTTAAGAGAAAGGAGAATTTGTGGAGTGAAAATTGGAGATCATCCACAGATTGAATAGAATTGGTTATGGGTAGCTGTGGCAACTAAAACCGCAGTATTTCATATTGGTTGCCGTCGAAAAGAGGAATTATCTCATCTCGTCCAAGAAACTTTTTTAGGTTGGTTAATTACGGATGGTTATGGGGCTTATCGCTCTTATCCCAAAAGACAAAGATGTTTGGCACACTTGATTCGTAAAGCGGTTGCGCCTGCCTGGTGCGATTAACCAAAAAGCAGTCCAAATCGGACAGTGGATTTTGGATGATTTAAGAGAATTAATGGTCGTCATCTAGGAAAAAAAGCCGACCATAGTAAATTAAATTCTTTTTTTTGTCATTTGTCAAAAACTTATGACTACTCAGGACTTATACCCATAGGTCTATTATTTACTCGATCTAATCTGGCAAAATCGAATAACTCTGGATCTGCTAAGTGGGAAGGAGTAACGTTTTGCAGACTGCGAAATAGATTGTTGATTTTACCAGGGGTTTCTCTTTCCCAAGCCTGTAACATTTGCTTGATTTGTACTCGTTGTAAATTCTCTTGACTGCCACAGAGGTTACAGGGAATAATGGGAAATTCTCGCACCTTGGCATATTTTTCTATTTCAGCTTCAGCACAGTATGCTAGAGGACGAACAACGATGTTTTGCCCGTCATTGCTTAATAATTTAGGTGGCATGGCTTTAAGTTTCCCGCCATAAAACATATTTAAAAATAAAGTCTCGACAATATCGTCGCGATGATGTCCTAAAGCAATCTTTTCGATTCCTTCTTCTATCGCTACGCGATACAAAATACCCCGACGCAAGCGAGAACATAAACCGCACATGGTTTTACCTTCAGGCACAATACTAGTTACCGTACTGTAGGTATCTTGTTCCACAATGCGATAGGGAACGTTTAAAGATGCCAAATACTCTGGTAAAACTTCTGTGGGAAAACCTGGTTGTTTTTGGTCTAAATTAACTGCTAGTAGCTCAAATTTAACTGGTGCTTTGCGCTGCAAACTCAGCAGCATATCCAGCATGGTATAAGAATCTTTACCCCCCGATAGACATACCATAACGCGATCGCCTTCTTCGATCATTTTATAATCGGCGATCGCTTTGCCTACCTGTCCCCTTAGTCGTGCCTGGAGTCTTTTAAAGTTTTTGGATGTACGAGTCTTGACTGTTTCCATTATCGTTCGGTAGTTTTTTTTGTTTTTAATAAATTACAGTAAGATATAGGTCTACTTCCAAAGGCGATCGATAATCTATGAATAGAGAACAAGTAGAAGCAAGGGCAATATTATTAACTAAAGTTGGCAGTCATAGTTACGGTATCAATACTACTGGCTCGGATGTAGATTATAAAGGAATTTTTGTTGCTACCCAAGAATATTATCTCGGTTTAAAAAATATCGAACAAAAAGATCGCGGGTGGGAGGAAGATTCCGATCGCTTTCCCGTTTTGAATGGAGTTAAGGATTTAGTTTTTTATGAAATTAGAAAGTATCTCAAGCTGGCTAAGGATGCCAACCCCAATATTTTAGAATTATTGTTTGAAAGCGACGAATTTTATCAATATATTCATCCTGTCGGACAAAAGCTAATCGACAACCGCCAGTTATTTCTCAGTAAAAAAATTAAGTATACCTATTCTGGATATGCTTACGCTCAAATACGCAAGATTAAAAGTCATCGCAAGTGGCTGTTGAACCCTCCCTGTAAAAAACCTACTGCAGAAGACTATGGCTTAACCGATAAAACAGCTTTAGATAAATCCGAAGAAAAAGCCTTCATTACTTTCTTGTGGATGCTGATTAAAGATCGCATCGAATACATGGAGGAGCAAAAAGAATTATACGATTTGATCGGCGATCGCATTGATTTTAAAGGAGTAATCAATAACAATCAATTACCTCAAGAATTTTATCCCTATATCCAGAATCTTACCAAAGGTTCGGATCGATATATGGATATCCTGCGTCGCACCCAAGAATATCGCAAAGATTTACACTACTGGAAAAGCTATCAATCTTGGCTTTCTAACCGCAACCAAAGTCGGGCAGAATTAGAAGCCAAGTGTGGGTATGATTCCAAGCACGCAGCCCACTGTATTCGTTTGGTACGGATGGGTAATGAAATTTTGACTACGGGAAAAGTAAATGTAGATCGTCGCGGTATCGATGCTGAGGAATTATTAAATATTCGCTTGGGTAATGTAGATTATGAGACGGTTTTAACCAAAGCAGAACGACTGTTTGCAGAACTAGATCGCAGCTACGAACTATCTACTTTACCTCACAAACCCGATTTTGAACGAATCAATCAGCTAACAATGGAACTAGTAGGAAAATTTGAATAAATACAGCAATATAGTCGTATAAAGTTGCGTTGGGACACAACAGCTATCTACTCGTAAGTAATAAGTAATAAGTAATAAGTAATAAGTAGCTAGGCAGAATTAAATAGAAAACGTTCAGTACTATATTCTCCTCGTTGAGCGCGGGCTTCTACTTCATTAATAACAGCGAGCGCGAGGTCATATTCATCCTCAAAAATGCGACCAGCTAATTCATGAGTCTTAATTTGATGCCATTCAGTTTCAATAAGATTCATTTCTGAAGAATAAGTCGGCAGATGAAATAGATATAAGTAATAAGTAATAAATGTCCTAACATTGATACGTAGTGCTATACAGAGAATTGCATAACGAATAAATACCTAGGCAATTTTCATTTTCTGTTAACCCAATTACTTATCTGCGTTTATCTGCGTTTCTTTGTGGACTTTCATTGTCATAGATCGCGCCCGCAAACTGCTGTATTTTTGTATCCATCTGAGTTCAGTTTTAGATAAATGACAAAGAACAAAT
>CAYXWE010000607.1:0-3215 GCA_964468145.1 uncultured Pleurocapsa sp. | reverse complement strand
ATAGCCCAGATTGACCGTCCAAAAGTGCTTGTTGGGCGTTATTTTCTCACCAGAGTGTAATTTGCTCCCCCAAACGGTAAAGTCTTCTCGATCTTCTTTTACTTGTCGAGTTTGGTATTGAACAAAGGCAGAGCATTGAAAACCAGTGGTATTTGCATCTAACAAATTAATATTCACTTCTGAGTCGCTTTGTTTTTGGTTGCTGCTATGGGAAAACTTTAAACCGCCAATCTTAGATTTTAATTTCCACTGCAAATTGCGATCTCTATCCATCGCAGCTTTGGCGGAAATAGATAAATATTGAGTATTTACTGCCATATTAATTCCCGTAATCAAAGAATCATCTTTACTGTCGCTTTTAGCGGTGAGAGTTAAGCCTGGAATAAGATTGAGATTGGCATCGAGTCGATCGCTTTCTTTTTGGTGATAATAGTTTAGGGTCAAATTTTGAACTGGTTGCAAACGGACGTGGGAGCGAAAATCTAGTCCCGATTCTTTTGCTAAGAGAGAAACCGTAGTCTTGAGAGGTATTGAATCGCTATCGTAGGTAAGTTGAGTAAAGCCAATAGCATAGTCTTCATAAACAAGTCCTACTCCCATAGTCACATTATCAATTACTCCATGATGATAGGTGAAACCTCCTCTAAACTGCTCGAATTCTCGCGAAGTATGAGTTTGGGTCGCCAAATTGCGATCGCCTCCTCCAGAGACAGTTAAAAGAGAATTGCCAGTTTTCAGACTAGGAGCTACGTTGGTGTAATTTAATTTGGCTAATTTTAGTTTTTGCTTGGGTTGAATATTATCCCCCCAATGTTCGATAGTAGTGACACCCCAGTACTTTTGTTGGTGTTGGCTGGGCCAAAAAGTTTTTTGAAAGCCCAAAACCACATCGGCTTTTCGATCTTGATGGATGTAGGGTAAATTGCCTAAATTTAAATCTTGATTTGCTTGAAGATGGAGGCGAAAAGTATCGTCAAAAACCGTTTGTGCCTCCGAATCAATGTAAAAGCGATTGGCATCAGACTTATTGACTGTAAAAATGCGATCGACTAGATTGATGATTTGTGGCGCGATCGGCAGTTTATTCGATGATATTCGTTTGGCTGTAAAAATGGGCGGTGTTGGTACTTCTAACTCCGATAAGGCAGCACTTTGGGTATCCGCATAGGCTGAATTAGTCCAACTCAGACAGCCTAAAATACTGCCAAAGAGAACGTTTGCTACAATGGCTTTCATTCATGTATGGGGGAATAAAGGAAAAGTTAGCTATGAACTAGATATCAATGGGTTAAAGATAAGGATCTTGCCAGAAGTAATTCCCGATCGGGGAAAATACTTCTGTTAAATCGGCTTTTCTTAATCTATGTTTTTTGTAGTTCTAAAAAAATCTTTTGTACTTCAATAACTTATCGAGTTTTTTACTTTTTACTATTTTATTGTGATTTATTTTGCTTTGCCAATGATGAAGATCTCACAAAGATTCATAGTAGTTATGGTAAAGATAAAATGAACTTTGATACTAATCATCGACAAAGCGTGAAAAATCGTTAATACAGTTTGAAATCATCTTAATTCTTTTCAAAAAAACTAAACAAATGAAAATATTAGTAGCTGCAACAGTTTTAAGTTTAGGAATGGGGTCGGTATTTACCAGTATTGCCAAAGCAGAAAGTCCCCAAACCGCACCCCAAGAATTGAAAGATGCGATCGCTGGTATAGAAGCAGCAGCCAACGATCGAGATTTAGATGGAGTACTCGATTACTACAGCGAAGATTTTACTAATACCGATGGTTTAAATATCGAAACTTTGGCTAAAGGATTGGAGCAGATGTGGAATCGCTATCCCAATCTTGAATATACTACTGAGATTAAATCTTGGGCAGAAGAGGGCGATCTACTAGTAGCTGAAACGATTACTACTGTTACGGGGGTACAAAGAAACCAAAGTCGAGATATACAACTTAACTCGACAATTAAATCCCGTCAATATTTTAAAGATTTAGAGTTGGTTGACCAGGAAATACTAGCAGAACAATCTCGGTTAACTTCAGGGGAAAATCCTCCACAGATAGAAGTTATCGCACCTGAAACTGTTCAAACAGGAGAGAAGTACAATTTCGATTTAATTGTCGATCGCCCTTTGGAAGATAAAGTTTTATTAGGAGCAATCAAAGAAGAAAAAACTTCTAGTAATCTGTATCTTAACTCTACAGCTTTAAAATTAGAGCCATTACCTGCAGGAGGAATTTATAAGACTTCCACAGCACCATTGTTACCCGATAGCAGTTGGGTTTCGGCAGTTTTGATTCGGGGAGATGGCATTACAATGATTACTCATCGAATTAATGTTGAAGCCAAATCAGAAAACAATCGCTCCCAAAAATAAAAATTTTTTTCCAAAAAATTGTATCCAATTGATTTTGTCTATGCTCGAAAAACTTATTAAATATCTAGCAATAATACTCAATTGTGGTGTAATTAATTCAAAAATAGCGATATTTATCCCGCTAGCATCACTCCGTTTTTGGGGATTAATTGAACCGTTGAAATGAGTCCTCGATATCGCCGAAATAGATCGTTTTGTGACAAGACTTTGATACGCCCTAATCGTTCCTCTAAGCATTATCGACCGCAGCAAAAAAAGTTTCTCAGAAGACGTTTGCGTCTAACATACTTAAAGCTATTGCGATTGCGCGGTAATCCAGAAACTGTAGCAAAAGGTTTGGCAGTGGGGGTATTTGCTGGGTGTTTCCCTTTTTTTGGTTTACAAAGTTTGGTGGGAATCTTTTTGGCAACGGTTTTTCGTGGTAGTAAGGTTGCTGCTGTGGCAGCTACTTGGATCAGTAATCCCTTTACTTATGTACCGATTTTTATCTTTAACTATAAAATTGGCAAGCTTTTATTAGGAACAAAAGATACCGTACTATTTCTCGATCTTAAGTCTTTTACTGCTTTTAAAGAATTAGGTCCGACCTTTGCGATTACTCTTTTAACAGGCTGTTTGATAGTGGGGTCTATTTTAGCTTTTATTACTTATTTTTATAGTCTAGCAATTTTAGAACGCTTGAAAACTCGTCGTAACTCCAAATTTAAAAAATAGACCAAACATACAATTATAAAAATTTGCCTAAAAATACATCAAAAGATTATTTCAATACAGACCATTTAAAAGCAGATTTAAAACAGCGTTCGGTTCGTGGGGGTGCTGTGACTA
>CAYXWE010000606.1:0-3217 GCA_964468145.1 uncultured Pleurocapsa sp. | reverse complement strand
AGTTGGGCTAGGCAGACTCGAACTGCCGACTTCCACAATGTCAATGTGACACTCTAACCAACTGAGTTATAGCCCAATGTTGCTTAAACATTATAGCAACAAAATTTCCCAATATACAGAAATATCAAACTAATTTTTGATAATCTCTGTTCTTCAGATTGAAAAAATAACACGAGTGGTTTAGTTATCTTCTTTTAAAAAGTCTTTAATAACTTTGTGATCGTCCAATTTTTGCTCGGATGGATTATTGCGAGTATCAGTAATTAACCAGTCTAATGCTGCTGCTTGCAAATCGATCGCTGCACCAGTTTTATCTACACAGTAGCGTCCAAATACTAGCTTATCTATCAGACGTATACCTTCACCAAGACGAGAATATTCAAAAATTACACTGTTATCTACTGTGGCATCGCTACAGATGTAGCAGTTAGGACCAATCATGGCAGGACCAATAATTTTTGCACCATCTTCAATTTTGGTCATGCCACCGATGTACACGGGACCAGTAATATCTACTTTGTCCCAGTTTACCGCAACATTCAACCCAGTGTAAATTCCTGGGGCGACTTCTGTGCCAGGAATATTAACGTTTTTAATTTCTCTGGTGAGTACTCCTCGTACAGCTTGCCAATAGTCGGGTACTTTTCCTATATCAACCCATTCAAAATCCATGGAAACAGCATAGAAAGGGGCTTCTTTCTCTACTAATTTGGGAAATAATTCACCACCAATGTCATACTCTTGATTGGGTGGGATATAATCAAATATTTCTGGCTCAAAAATATAAATTCCTGTATTAATATCTCTGCTGAGAGCTTCTTCTACAGAGGGTTTTTCTTGAAAAGATTTAATTCTACCTTCTTCATCAGTTACCACTACACCATAGCTAGGAACGTCTTCTTGGGGTACTTTTTTGGTAACAACTGTGGCGATCGCCCCTTTAGCTTTATGTTGCTTGACCGCTGCAGTTAAATCTAAATCGATCAGAGCATCACCGCACAGAACAACGAAGGTATCATCAAAAAAAGTGTTGAAATCTTGAATCTTCCTTAAGCCTCCAGCCGAACCCAGGGCTGCGCCGACCAATTTTCCATCAACAATACTACCCTCAAAGGAATAACCAATATCAACGCCAAAACGCTGACCATCGCGGAAATATCCTTCAATCTCATGGGCTAAATGGCTCACGTTAACCATGATCTCATCAAAACCATGTTGCCTCAGAAGTTCTAAGAGGAACTCCATTACTGGTTTTTGTAAAATAGGGATTAGGGGCTTGGGAATTGTATATGTTATGGGACGAACGCGAGTGCCTTTCCCTGCCGCCAAGATCATGGCTTTCATCAAAGCTTCTCCTTAACCAAACTTAATGTAAATATTCAAACTATTCCAGTCTATCAATAATAGTTCCGTAAGACTCCTGTTTAGACCCATGAATTAAGAGGGCGAACGCTTAAGTCTTGATAGAATTCTTCTTGTACTAGCTCTACTTTTGATTGAGCAGAAAGTAAAAGCAATGCCCAAAATACTCCTGCCCGATCCAAATCTGAATTACTATCATGGTCTCGATCTAAGATTTTGGCAACATCAGCAGTATGCCATTTTTGTAACAAGTTTTCCCAGTCAACATAATCTTGACCTGAAGCTAATTGAGCTAAGTTAAGATACAAAAAATTTTCCAACTGAGCAGCTAATTCTGTCAGATTTTCATTGTGAGCTAGTTGGGCGATCGCTTTAATGGCTGCACTACGGGAACGTTTTGAACGACGGGGAGAGGTGTCTGTTGCTGCTGCTTCTATTTCCGCTGCAATATGTTCTAGCTGTTCGATCAACTCTTGTAAGGTAACACGGCGTTTACCCACGGGTTGAATCGAACTACGCCGACGAATATGTTCTTCTAAATTGGCGGGGAGCGATCGCCTTTCGGTTTCGATATATTCTTCGGCTTCAAAAAATTCTTCTTCTTCTGTTTCTAATAGTTCTTCCTGTAACAAATGAAGACTATCAGCTTTAAACAGTACTAACATCGAAGCCCAGAGAAACGCTTGACCAGAACGAGGTAAGTCTGCTTCTTGTTGTGGAGTCTCGGTTTCGCCTGCTAATCCTAGCTCGGCTAAAAAGCGATCGACAATCGTAATTACAGGCACATCCCAAGGGTCTATTTCTCCTTTTTCTGCCAAATTAATCAAATTGGCGATCGCTTCTTGTGCGGGAGTTATGGTCATGATAAAAAATTATGTAATCCATAATTTATAGTTCATTTTTAATGATTTCAACAACTAAATCCATCTCTAGAATAAAAACTCTTAACTTTTAAATAAGGTTTGAAGATTCTGTAGCGATCTAAATCACCAGGCAAGTTTTAGATAAAAGATAGGCTAGGAATTAAATATTTGTATTATTAAAAAAATACCTTCATATTTCTTTTAAAGACGCAATAACTAGCTTTATTAATATTTTCTAAAATGAAAAAAATATTTAACTTAATTCTGTGGACAACGTTAATTACTTCTGTAGGGGTTGAAACCAAAGCACAAGATAACTCTACCTGTTTTATGCTCGATGCTAATGGCAACACCGTAAATATAGGTTCTCTTTGCCAAAATTCTGAACCTTCACCGCCTCCTTATAGCGATCGACTCCCCCAAAGGTATCAAGAAAATTATTATCAAAATACTCGACAAAAAGGTTTTTATTCTGTTCCTATCAAAAGCAGAAGAGCGGGTATTCCTGTAATTGATGTCAAGTTTAACGATCGCTATATTTTTGAAATGATGCTCGATACTGGAGCAAGTGAAATAGTCATCACCGAACAAATGGCACAAGTACTAAAAGTAAATCAAACTCAAAAAGTATGGGTATCTACTCCCAGCAATCCTCGCGCGGTTATGTCCGCTGGCTACCTATATTCTGTCGGGGTATCTGATATTTCTCAAACCAGTCCTTTTGTGATAACTTCTCCGACTATGGATATGGGACTATTAGGACAAAGCTTTTTTAGTCGCTACGATATGACAATTAAAAGCAATGTTATCGAATTTCGAGAAAGATAATTTTTTTTCCTGTCTTCATACTGAAGATCCTTTCCAGTCATTCAAAAAAAAGCTATTATGGTAAATCGTGAGTTTTTATACTAGCCATGAATGCAGAAGCAATTATACGTTCGATAGAATCAGAACATCTGAAATCCGATGTGCCTGATATCTATGTAGGAGAC
>CAYXWE010000605.1:0-3223 GCA_964468145.1 uncultured Pleurocapsa sp. | reverse complement strand
GATTTGGGACTAGAAAAGTTTTTAGCTGCCAGTCATGGCAAGCTAATTGCTAGACCAAGGTTCTTTTTGGCGCTCCAAAGTAAGCTGAAATCGCTACAAAAGGAAATGAGCAGAAAGAAAAAGGGTTCTAGCAACTGGAAAAAAGCTGCTCATAAAGTAGCAAAACTCCACGAACAGATCTCTAATACCAGGAAAGATTTTCACTATAAAGTAGCCAATCGACTGGCAGATGAAGCAGGAATGATCTTTGCTGAGGATCTAAATCTCAAAGCGATGTCATCTCGAATGCTCCGCAAGCATACTTTAGATGCTGGATTTGGGCAATTCCTCAATATTCTAGAGTTTGTTTGCTGGAAGAAAGGAGTCTATTTTGAACGAGTAGATCCGAATCTAACCAGTCAGACTTGCCCCAGATGTCAGACCATAACTGGCAAAAAAGAACTTTCAGAACGGGTTCATTCTTGTCCAGAATGTGGCTACATAACGGATAGAGACGTGGCAGCTGCGCAAATAGTCGCGCAGCGTGGAGTGGTGGCGGTAGGGCATACCGTCCAAGCTTCTGGAGGGATAGGTCTGCGAAGATCCCGATGAAGGAAGAATCCCACCTTTTTAGCGAAGCGGAAAGGTGGGAGTGTCAATATGACTGAGATGGATTGCACCAACTGAAAATGAATTGAGTAAATTAAAACAGGTTTCTTGAGTTGATACGCTATTACCTCCATGCCAAATATTTACGTGAGAAACATCAAGTAATAACGGAAAATCGACTAAACTGCGATCGCAAGAACACCAATATTCAGAAGAAGGCATAATTTCTAAAAATACAGGCACTTGTAAAGCTGTCTGCATTTTAATCATTGCTGTCTCTAAATCCTTCTGACTACAATATCTTTTCAATGGTGGATGCAAAGACACAGCTAATACAGAATGGTTTTCAATGAATTTTGCATAAGGATACCAAGTTTTTGACTGCAATGGATCTAATTTTAAACGCCAGTAATGTTCGTACAAACAGGAATCATGAAGAATTAAAGGCAGGCGATCGTAATTTAGATCGACATCGCATTTACTACCAATTGCTAATTCTAAATAATCTAAATTTAGTGGTTGTTGGAGAGTATTAAAAATCTGCAAACATTCTTCTATACTTCTTAAACCAATGGCAGTAATACTTAAACCTTTCATAGTAGTAAATTATTTTTATTTCAAAAAGGAAGATATTCCCCAGGAATATTTTGTAATAGTTCTCGCGCCTTCAATTTATGTTCTACAGATGCGTATTTATTTTCAATAATTCTGATGAAAAATTTACTAGCTAATTCGGGATAGTTTTCAGGCTTAAGGGATGATTGTAATTTAAGATTTTCTAATTCAGGGCGATCGCTTAAGTTTTCTCCTGGCTTGAGGTAAATTGTTTCTTGTACGATTTCTTCTGTTGCAAAAGCAAAATATCCTACTCCATCTTTCCAAAATTTACTTAGTAAAGCGATATTTTCTGGTAAGTATAAGTAGTCTATAACTTTGCGATAATTATCCCAATTATCTAAATTTAGATTGTAGTTTACTTGATTGTCATCACACCAAGTATCAATATGTTTGGAGTGATAAATGTATTTGCTTCGTCTAAAGTTATCGGCTAAATATTCGTCCTCGATTGAATATTCTATTCCCCGCATTGCTTTATCGGAAATATTATGTTCTTGACACCACTGTCGAAGATTAAATTTGGGATTTTCCTTACGCCACTCAAAACCACCTATACCAATTCCCGCTTTTTGAAGCATTTCTCGATGCAAAGCTTCGGATTTTTCTTCTGCTAACTCTTTATCCAGATAGCAATAGACTCGCTTACACTTAATTCTTTCCTCTTCTTCATCTAATAGTTTTCTTCCATAAATTTGATAGTTTAAATCATCTAAGTAATCTATTAAGTATCTTTCGTCATAAATATTGTAGTTTCGATCGTCAAACCATATCCCTGATTGATAAACGCTATAAACTTTATCCGCAGGATTAAGTCTTATTCCTCCATGAATAGCTTGTCTTGCAGTTTCAAGATCTATTCCTCGTAGTAGTTTATAAGCTAAGTTTCTAATTTCTAGTTGAGAATGATTTAAAGCTTTAATCAATAAATTAGTTTCAGATTCTTCAGGAGGTAACAACATCGCTTCTTCGTCTCCATCGACAAAAATAAAGCTACTTGTGCTAGCAATTATCTGCGAATAATAGGGATCTATTTTTATATAGGTTGGTTTCGCAAAAGTTATTTCCTGAATACAAGATAGATTTCCGACTAAATTTTGCCACAGTTTTTCTAATAGCTTGAAACTAGAAACAGACTTCAAATATTCTTCAACAGTTGACCAATAGATATCAATATTTTCTGAATCGTCAGAGATACCGAAGAAGCTATTCCACGTATCTATATCTATATTTTTATACTTTTCTCTCTGTAGGGCTGTAACTTTATCAATAATTTGATGTTGGCTACACCATTGTTTTATTATTGTTTGACGATCGTTAATTTCAAATTCAGTAATACTAAACTTAGAGATTATTTGTTGGCTCAACTGTTTTGCTGCTAATTCTGCTGGTTGATAATCAAGATAGTAATCTTCTGTGGCAACTACATAAGCAACTTCGTCAAACCGAATGATTTGATATCCTTGTTGGCGATAATCTTCTTCCGTTACTAAACATTTAATCTTATTGCCATTAAATGATTGATATAGATTGTAAAAACTATCATTGAAACTAAATACAGCTCGAAGTACGCGAAAAATACGATCGCCTGGATTTAATAATATGCCTGGTGCGATCGCTAGTTGTACCTTTTGAGAAGAAATATTTTGCAACAGTTCATAGGCTTTTGCTTTAATAATTAATTCGCGATCGCTAAGACAGTCAATTAAATAATTAATTCCTCTTTCTCCTCGTTGTAACAACTGAGGAAGTAAAGCCAATTTTCGATCTACTTCAGCATTTGCCAATGCTCTTACATCAATTACTGAATGGTAATTCCTTTAAAGTAACGTCGGATTACCATTTTTTGTTGCTTGGGGCTAAGACATTGTTCTTGAATCAAAGAATCCAAGGCGATACCGTTAACTAAAGCCAAGAGAGTATTTGCTTCAACAGCAGGATCTATATCTTGATGAATCTTTTTCGCTGACTGCAATGTCTTCAATTCCTGCATGATTATTTCACGCAGTTGACCAGCACT
>CAYXWE010000604.1:0-3235 GCA_964468145.1 uncultured Pleurocapsa sp. | reverse complement strand
CCATGAAGATGCTAACGGACAGTTTGAAATGAACTGGACTTATGATGATGCCTTGCTAACAGCAGATCGTCAGGCATTTTTTAAATATATGGTTAAAAGCATTGCTGAAAAACATGGTTTGCGCGCAACTTTTATGCCCAAACCTTTTGCGAACTTAACTGGTAATGGCTGTCATACTCATCTCTCTATTTGGGACAAAGAAAGTAAAACTAATTTGTTTATAGATCGTACTAAAGAATCTGAGCTTTCTACTTTGAGTTATCAGTTTATAGCAGGAATTTTAGAATCTACTTCTGCTTTGTGTGCTATTACCAATTCTGTGGTGAACTCCTATAAAAGAATCAATGCACCTGTAACCCTCTCTGGGGCAACTTGGTCGCCCAATACTATTAGTTATGGCGGTAATAATCGCACCCATACTATCCGCATTCCCGATAACGATCGCTTTGAATTCCGTTTGGCTGATGGTGCGGTAAATCCTTATTTGCTGCCTGCTGTACTGATTGCTGCTGGCTTAGATGGTATCGATCGCCGACTAGATCCAGGCGATAGCTCTAAAAGCAATAGCTATCAAGAACAACCTAACTCCAATACTAAATTGCTGCCAGCTAATTTATTAGATGCCCTTCGTTGCTTGGAATCTAGTTCTGTATTAGCAAAATTTCTAGGAAAGTCTTTTATTAAATCTTACTCGAAATTAAAGTATCAGCAGTGGCATCAATATAACAATCAGATTACTCAGTGGGAACTAGACAATACTTTGGATTGTTGAACCAATAGCATAGATAAATCGAAATAAGATCGCCCTTATCTAAACATAATTTTTGTTTCCTGTTAATCATTTAAATTGGGTATGTTTGAATTAGAAAAAAATTGTCAACCCTTCCCCTAGTCTCAAGCGTCTCCTAGTCTCCTCTAGCGGGCGTATGAAGATGCGCGGGGAGACTCCGCCTTTGCGCCCGCTCTCCTCGTCAGCCTTAATAGACAAATTAAATACCTGACAGCTTATTAGTTTATAACCGCCCCTAAAGCCTGTAAAGTCATTTTTTGTGCCTCGGTAACCCCAGAAATTTCTGTAATTATGGCATTTTCATACAGTTTAGGCGATCGCAGTGTCTTGAAGCATTTTCCCGTATCTAGATCCCACAGTTTTATAGTTTCATCCCAACTACCGCTAACAATTCGATCGCCAGATTTTACTAGAGACATAATAGTATTATCGTGACCGGCGATCGTTTGCAGACAAGTTTCTGTTTCAATATCCCAGATTTTAATCGTGCGATCGTAGCTTCCTGAAATCAGTTGTTTCCCATCATCCCTAAAAGCAACAGTAGCAACCGCCTCTTGATGACCGTGAAAAGTTTTCAGACAGTTACCAGTAGTAATATCCCATAACTTAATGGTTTTATCTTGGCTACAGCTTGCCAGAATATTTCCACAGGGGCTATGAATAACCGACCAAACATTATCTTGATGACCTTGTAGGGTTTTAATACATTCTTTAGTTTTTAGCTCCCAAATTTTAATCGTGCGATCGAAACTACAGCTAATTAGTTGTTTTCCGTCTGGGCTAAATCGGACGCAATTGATTCTAGCTCCATGGGCATCTATAGTTTGCAGGCAATCGCCAGTTTCAATATTCCAGAGTTTGATAGTTTTGTCATAGCTACCACTAGCAAGAATATTTTGTGTTGGGCTAAAGTTAACCGACCAGACCCAACTTTGATGACCTGATAGAGTGCGAATACATTCACCAGTATTAATATTCCATAACCTTATAGTCGAGTCGGCACTACCACTAGCAATTAGATTATCGCCGATGGCTACAGCCCAGACGCGATCGCTATGTTCTTTTAAGGTATGAATACATTTATTTGTATCTAAATTCCACAGTTTGATTATTTTATCTTCATGTCCGCTAACACAATATTTACCGTCGAAACTTACAGCAATAGCTAAGACAAAATTAGCAATACCTTGAAGAGTTTTATTACACTTACCTCTTTTAATATTCCATAATTTAATAGCGCGATCGTCTCCCCCACTAACAGCCAGGCGATCGTCTTTGGCTAAATCTACCGACCACAGTTTACCAATATGTTCTTCTAATATTTGAAGGGATTTACCAGTTACAATATCCCAAATTCTAATTGTGCCATCAAAACTACTGCTAATTAATTTTTTGCCATTGGTAGTAAAAGCAATTTCGCTGATGGCATCAGTATGTCCGATTAAAGTTTTTAAACATTCTCCCGTATGCCAATTCCACAGCTTAATGGTTCGATCCATACTCGCACTGGCAAGTAATAAACCATCTGGGCTAAAAACTATAGACATAACCCATGCTTGGTGTCCCAATAGGGTTTTTAAACATTCTCCTGTAATATAGTTCCAAATTTTAATTGTGGTATCTTCTGCACCACTAGCAATAATTCTTGGTTTAGTAGAATAATTTTGATTAATAGGATGAAAAGCTAATCCCCATACTCGATAACTATGCCCGATAAGATTTTTTCTAGGAATTGAAGGGCGATCGATCGCCCAAACTTTAATTACTGAATCTTGACCGCTACTAGCTAAGAATTCTCCGTCGGGACTAAAACAAACTTTCACAATAGAATGTTCGTGTCCTTCAAAAACTTGTAGTAATTTTCCCGATTTAGCATCCCATAGTTTGACTAGTTTATCGTCAGCTACAGTAGCTAAAAAGCGATCGCAGGGACTCCAAGCAATCGACCATACCCAGATAGAATGAGCTTTAAAGCTGAGTATTTCTTGGTTAGTATTAAGATTCCATATTTTTACTTCTCCATTTGTATCGGCTGTAGCTAATAGATTTCCTTGAGAAGATAATTTAACACAGGTAATAGCACTAAAGGTTTTAGCTAGAGATGTATGACGAAAATGAACATTAGTAAAATTGCAATGATGTAGTTTGATATTTCTGAGATCCCCTTGCCAGATAGCAAGATTGGAGAAATCTGTCCCAGTAATATCGGTTTGAAGGTAAGCAAAAATATTAATAATATTTCCTGCGGCATAACCGACTGTTGTAGAAGAGTTTTGCAACTTATTTAAAATGGATTTTAGTTTTAGTTCTAATTCTGCTGGAGAATCCAAACGATCTAGTAATTTGGCGAGCGCGGGTTCTAAGATAACTCTGGTTTGACTGTCTTTGAGATAATCTTTACCTTGGGGTTTAATCAAAGCATAGGTATTAAATAAAGCAATATCT
>CAYXWE010000603.1:0-3241 GCA_964468145.1 uncultured Pleurocapsa sp. | reverse complement strand
GCTGCAGTAACAAGGTTACATCGCGCATTCGCTCTTCTTTTTTGAGTTCTTCAGCAGAAATTTTCTTGACTTTAAGAGATTCTTCTTGATAGGTAAGCATTAAAATTTAGTTTTTAAAGAGTAAAGTTAAACAATAAAGATATTACTCCTCTGATCTTATGGTTCTTTTCGTTCTAACACTAGAAGCTACGAGACATATTTAGCAAAATTATCAAACATAGAGTTTATTTATTCAAAAACTTAAAGGTATTTTGATATATTTTGTTTGTCTCGTTAATGAAGCTACCCAAGTCGCGCTGGGCATCCGCTAAAATTTTGCCATCTACATAAACTTCTTTAGTGGGATATTCTTCAATTAGTTCCATCAGCGAAATCAAATTATCGTTACTTGCCGAGGCGACTAATGCTCCTCGCAAAGCGGTAACATTAGCTTCTTCTGTTTTAGCACCCACAATAGTTCCTGTTTGACTTAAAACATATTCTCCAGGTGCAGTGTTGAGTAAATCGTAGATGAGTTTGGTATTAGCGGGAAATTGTTGCGTCAATATCCAACGAATCATAAAGGGATTTTGCTTGCCGAAATTCATTAGATAATCTAAACCAGGGGACATTTCTCCTGTCTCGGCAAAAGTCTGTAATTCTTCTAGTTCTATCGACTGAGTTGCCCCATTATATTTAAAAATAACTTTTTCTGATGCTAAAGCTTGAGGTGCGCGATCGCAAAGGGCTGCAACAGTAACAAACATCCCTATTCCAATTTTTTGAAACCACTTCCTAATGTTTATTGCCACCATTGTATTACGTACCTCATTTTCTAGTCTTACTTAAAGTTTAAGGTACGATTGTTCTGGCTTAATTATGCTTTTGGCAATTGTTTACACATCTGCCCATTTACGCAGCAGGTTGGCAATACTTTTAGAAACAAGATCGAATTCGGGAGTTTTTCCAGATTTGGCAAAAATAGCCCGTCTAGCAGTTTCGAGATCGAAAAGAATTTCGCGATCGCTTTGCTCCCGAATTGTACTCTGTACCCAACCTACCACGACTAATCTTGTACCTTGGGTAACGGTATTTACTCGATGGAGAGTAGTAGAAGGATAAATAATCGCCGAACCTGGATCTAGTTTATAACTTTGTTCTTCCTGTACGCCTTCAATAGTTAATTCTCCTCCTTGATAGTCTTGGGGCGAATTGAGAAAGAGGGTAAAAGAAATATCCGAACGACACAAACCATTGCTGTTGCCCATCAAAGCATTATCGACATGGGTATCGTAAGACATTCCCTCCTCGTAGCGACTAAACAAAATTGAATGAATCGATTTGGGGCGCACTGCAGTTTGAAACAAAGCATTTTTGCTTAAAGCTTGGCGAACTTTGGCTTTAAGCTCTTTTTGGGATATGCCTGCTTTTAATTGCTGATTGTTTTTAACTAATTTTGCGTGCCAACCTGCGGTGAGTTTGCCATCGACGAATTCTGCCCTTTCTAAAATTTGTTTGATTTCGCTAACTTCATCGGGAGAAAAAACATTATCGATTGAAAAAATCATAGAGATAAATTAATTGTTTATTTAATAGACATACAGGCGATCGGGAGTTGGGGGATCGTTCATTTAATGGTTTTTTGTCATTTGTTTCTAGGTCACCGATCAAAAACTTACGATCGCTTAATACTTAAGCGGTATGTCTAATCTTCTGGGTTACAAATGGCGATAATATAACCTATATTTTCCGCACCTAAAGCTATATCCCAATACTGTGTAAAATAACGTAGTTGTGGTTCGCCACTCAAGACGTATCCTTCGTCAGAAACTTGAAAACTAATTATTTCACCATTTATTTGAACCAAAAAGCGATTTAGCTCCTCTCTCACTTCAAAGTTTAAAGGTATGATTTCTGATAATTTATAATTGTATCTAATATTGATTCTATTATTTATATTGCGATCGCTAATATATTTATGTTTTGCTCTAAAAGGTTCGAGACTGTATTCTTTTATCGATTTTAAATTTCTCGACCTTAGATCTTGCTGATAGCGATCGAATAAATATGAAGCTTTTTCAATGATGATTTCTTGGCTTACAAGATGTTGGTATTCGCTTGCTGGTAATTCTACTCGTGCTTCTTCTTGCTCTAATAAATCATCGTCTCGAACATAATTTATAGAATAAGCATTTTGAAAATTGGGACAAAACTGTTTAATAAAATCGACTGTCCGATCGTCTTCTATAAACTTTTTGCGCTTATAAAAAATCAGATTGTAGAACTGTCTTTTATAAAAAAGCAGAATTATCAAAGCGAATATAGATAGCCAGACTTTTAACAAGCCTACAATTACTTGTGAAGATAAATAAATAGCATAAGCATCGTCAGTTTGCTGAAAGCTGTAGTAATACTTTCTAGTTCTTTCAACTGCTAACATTTTCGCTCGAATCATTTTGGAATTTTAAACTAATCAAAAATGGCTTCAAGTAAAAACCCCAACACCATTCGGTTAAGCCCAAATAAAATAACTCAACACCCTCTTTTCTGGAGTTCATAACCTAAAGCCATCAAATTGTTTAGATGTCCAACACTAGTTCCCTACCAATTATTTATTAAATTCAATCTGAGAAACCAAGCCATAAACTTCACTAGGTTCTTTAATTGGTGTCGAAGGAGGTTCAATAGCAGGCCATGCTGTTTTTAATTCTGCTAAAGTATCACTGATGGTTTGATGTCCTTCGGGATCTACTTCGCTTTTTTGTTCTGCTATGGTCTGATATAGTTCATCTGCATAGTTAACCAATCCCCTAGATTCTTGATAGTCGATAATTTCGACAAATTGATTACTGGCGATCGCAGCTTCGTATTCTGTAGCAGCATTCTTGAGCATCGGTACGATCGAACTTAAAACAAATTCTGGTGAATTTAGTTGTGCTTCGGGTATAGCTGCGATCGCGCCATCAATACTAGTCAAAGACTCATCGATCAAACTGGGAATATCGGCAGATTGTGGATCGTACTGGGCTACATTTCTTAGTTGGCTGAGAATAGGCTTGAAATCCTCTACTCCTTTTTCTGGCAATATAGTTTCAATTTCACTATAAAGTTCTACGGGTTGAACGATGAGGGTTTCTACCTGTTCGTAGTTTCCTGCTGTAATTAATTCTTGCGCTGTCAGCAAATTACCTTTCATTAAACCCAAGACAGCCATGTAGTCTACCTCTGCATCTCCAGTGTCTACAGCAGCTTCACCGCCTTC
>CAYXWE010000602.1:0-3241 GCA_964468145.1 uncultured Pleurocapsa sp. | reverse complement strand
AGTATGAATGGGATTATCGGAATAGGTTAACTGGAGTTGAGACAGAGGATAGTGAAGGCAATGCGATCGCTAACTCTGACTATACCTATGATGTGTTCGATAGAAGAATATCTAAATCTGTTGATGCCGATGGTGATGAAGTAGGGGAAGCTGTTGTTGAAAGATACGTCCACGATGGCGACCATATTGCTTTAACCTTTGATGGGGATGGGAATCAGATAGAGAGATTCCTACATGGCTTGCAGATAGACCAAATCCTGGCTCAAGAGAATCCTGGTGGTGAGGTACTGTGGGCATTAGCGGACAATCAAGGCTCGGTCAGGATGGTGCTGGATAATCAGGGGAATGTGGTTAATAACATTACCTATGATGCCTTTGGCAATATTACTGTTGAATCTAATCCTGATATTAACTTTAGATATAGCTATACGGGACGGGAATTGGATGAAGAGACTGGTCTGATTTACTATCGAACTCGTCTTTTAGCTCCAAAAATAGGAAGGTTTATTAGTGAGGATACTATTGGTTTTGCAGGGGGCGATAGTAATCTTTATCGCTATGTGGCTAATAGTCCTCTGAACTACACAGATCCTGATGGCAAACTTTTACTTGGTTTAACATTGGGCGGAGCAGCTTTCGTTATATTTACAACTTTACTTTCAGATGGTCTTTCTCCAGATGGAGTAAATGCTCCTACTCTTCCTACAGATGACCAGGGTAATAGACTAGAGGGAGATGACTTTAGAAATCATCTTAATACTTGTCAACCAATTAATTTCGACCAGCCAAATAATTTAGACCAATCTGGCAAACGAGCATTGGTAGAGATGGGAATATCACTTTTTCCAGGTCTAACTAAAAGTGCTGCCCAAAATCTTCCTCAATTACTGAAGAAGTTACCTTCTCTTGCTGATGAAGCTGCTAGATTAATAGATAATTTATTTCCCAGAACTCCTGGTTCTATACCCGTTCCCGTTGAAGGAGTTGTGAGAGAAAGTTTAGAACAAGCCGATGAGGCTCTAGAGTTATTTGGTCAGCAGGGATTAGATCGCGCTAGAGAGTTAGCTCCTGGGGCTGGTAATGCTGCTGGTGATTTGTTTCAACCTAACTTGTCGATTGAACATAAAACTCCTACAGATGCCTTTAAAGAACAATTGTTTGAAAGACCAGGTGCACCAAAACATGATACTACTCTTCGTGGTGCACAAATGGAGTTAAAAGGACAACAAACAAAAGGTGCTATTAGAAAAGGAACAACAATGGATCATATCAAAAAAACTAGAAATGCTCAAAGGGGTTTGCTTAAAAGAACACAAACTCTTCAAAAGAAATTAGGCATTCATACTATGACTGATGCTGAAAGAGCAGCAGTGGAAACAGAGCTATCACAAGCTAGTAAGCTGCTTGACCAAAGTGAGGAGTTTGTTCCAAGATAAAACTCAATCAATTTTATTGTAAAACTAATAAAGCTAAAAGATGAAAGAAGAATTAGGCATTATCGTACAAGAATTTGATAACAATGGAAAATTATCAAACATTACACTCTCTAAGTTAAGAAATCTAATTTTAAGCGATAAAAAATATTCCGCAATTTCTATAGCAGCAGATTGTAGAGCAATTTCTTTAGCACCAGAAATTGCTAAAGCTCTTAAATCAGATGAAGTTATGGTTAGATGGATTGCAATTTCTACTTTATTGAGTCGCTTCAGACTCGGTGAATATGCAAAACTTGGACTCGAACACGCTCAAAATGACTCTGATGAAATGGTCAAAGGAGCAGCTATTGCTGGTCTTGGTGAAATTTTACCTATTATTACTAATAGATTTCAAAGGAAAGAAATAGCTAAATTATTGATTAATCTTTTTGAAAGTGAATCAGATGATCAATATATAGATTATCGAGAAGATGCTTATGAAGGAATTTTGGCTGCAATGAATATATCGCCTTTAGAACGTCCTCCTGCTAACAAATCACTAGATTTTGATACTGATGTAGATATAAACATAATTATGGCATTCAAACAACAGTATTTAGACTTTGAAAAATAAAGTAATTAAATTTTTGTATAACAGAATATAATGGGAATTAATAACAGATTTTTTTATTGAGAAATGTGAAAAAACAACTACAGCACAATTTGATTTTGATGCTTTCAATAACATAAAAATGCCTTCTGATAATACTATTGAAAACAAAAAAGCAGCATTTTTTGAGTATATAGAGATGTCGATGAAAGGATTATATTCTTTCAATTCTTTTAATATATATTTGAAATATGGAGACTATCATAGAGTTAGTTGTCCTGATACTCCTCTTAATACAAGAGACTTACCTATGTTTATCCAGAAGATATTACAAAAGACTAAAATCTACAATGTAAGATTCGATCGAAGTAAAACAATTGAAAAGGTAAATATAATGAATAATTAAATTATTCTTTTGTAAAAAATGTGTAATTACTAAATTTAACACTTTAAGCTTATTAATTATGAATATTAGTTTTATTATAGAGCAATCGTTTGAAATTTTTTTGGCTCATCATCATCGTGCTGATGAGCCAATTTATTCTAGTTTTAAGAAAAAAGGCTGGGATGAAATAACTTGTTCTAAAGTATTAGTATTCGTTCCCTTAGCTTTTTGTCGTTTATTATTGTATTCTTCAGGAGTTTCTTTTTCTGAATACTATATCAATATGCAATCTGATACAAAAGAAAAAATAAAGCTTAGTAGCGAACCTTTTTTCGATACTGCATTCAATATAGCAATATCCAAAAGCAAAATTTTTAATAAAGATTATTTTATGGCAATCGCAAAGCGGAGCTCTGAGTTCAACGTGATAAATAGATCGTTAAATCAAGGTTCTAATTTAGAAGATTTAATTCTTACTCCGCCAGTTGTATTTTTCTAACGGGACTTAAACAAAAATCAAGCCCAAACAAGTCCCAAACTCGCTTTATAAGCAGTAAAAAGAAAGTCACTTTGAAAGAAAAAAGTATCAAAATTAGATTAATGACACATTGATTTAATAGATAAATGAAACTTTATAATAGTACTTTTGTACAGTCAAAACACAAAATAAATATATGGTCTTGAAACTAATACTAGATTATCAACATTAAAATTGCGATCGCCAACAACCGTGTTTGGTTTCATCGCAAAACGTAGATAATATTTTTGTGTCAAATATAAAATAATGACACATATTAAAATAGCGTAATCTACTCGTGCATTTTATTGATT
>CAYXWE010000601.1:0-3248 GCA_964468145.1 uncultured Pleurocapsa sp. | reverse complement strand
AAATGAAGAATTAGTTTCTGATTTAGCCTATAAAAGCGATCTTTTGTAACTAAATATTGCGATTATTTTGCTATACTTACATAAAACTTATAAGACCTAAAAACTTTTACTATATGAATTCCGTTGTTCAAATAATAGAGCCAGAAGGGATTTTGGACGGCACAAAAACTGCCGATTTTCATCATCAAATAGAGCAAAGTATGGAGAGTGGCGTACGTACGATCCTAGTTGATTTTAGCAATGTCACCTTTATGGATAGTTCGGGTTTGGGAGCTTTGGTCAAAGCCTTTAAAACTCTCAAAACTGCTGATGTTAGTTTCTTTTTATGTTCGATCAACGAGCAAATAAAAATGCTATTTGAGTTAACTAGTATGGACGAATACTTTTCTATTTTAGATAATCGCCAAGAGTTCGAGCAACAGCTTAAAACAAGCTAATGTTGTTACCAACTTCTTTACTTTTTATACTATTAAATAACAGCAGGTAATTTAGCTTATCTACTGTTATTTTTTGCCTAAACTTAAAATAAAATCCTTTGTAGCAAATGTTCTGACATTTCATGCTTTCATAAAAAATCTATTTGTAAAATAGATAAATCGTCTTCAAATTGAAAGTTAGGATGCCATGTCCGAATATAGTGTAGCAATCGCTCTAAATCTCTTTCTGGGGTTTGCTGATATTTCTTGAGCAAATTAATCAAGCGATCGAGTCCCCAACGATTATTAGACTGTTGTTCTATTTCATAAAGACCGTCGCTAAATACATATAGACTAGAATTACTTTTAATACGACAGGTAGCATTGACATACTTAATATCGGGAAACATTCCTACAGGCACTCCTGGAGTTTTGAGACGTTGTTCTAGGGAGTAGTTGTTTGAAGTCAATAATATTGCTGGTGGATGCCCCGCACTAGAATAAACTAAACTGCGATTTTTTCGATTGTAGACACCGTACCAAATCGTAAAGTATTTATCGTTGCGATCGCTCATCTGAAAAGCCTGATTTAGCCCTTGCAACACCGTATTTGGTTGATAATAGTCTACATTACTCAATCCCCGCGATCTCAGTAGATTTACCACTGCTAGCGAAGGTAATGACGCTCTCAAACCATGTCCCGATACGTCTAATAAATAAAATACC
Source organism: uncultured Pleurocapsa sp. (assembly GCA_964468145.1). Lineage (GTDB taxonomy): Bacteria > Cyanobacteriota > Cyanobacteriia > Cyanobacteriales > Xenococcaceae > Waterburya. The sequence continues at coordinate 2,106 of CAYXWE010000601.1, read as the reverse complement.
AAATGGCGATCGTCTAACCAAAAATAATCAAAACTGTCTCCTCCCAACTGTCGCGAAGGAATAAAGCAAGCATCAATATTTAGCGATGGATGCTGCATTGGTTCGGGTAAGATAGTGCTGACATATTCTGCAGCCTCGGACAATTCTATTTCCAATAAGCGTTTTTGATTTTGTAAGTCCGTACTTAACTGATGTAACCGCAAACCAGCACGAACCCTAGCGGTTAACTCGTTCATTTCAATCGGCTTGCATAAAAAATCATCTGCACCAGCATCCAAACCCCTGATTCGATCTTCTACGGAATCTAAGGCAGTCAGCAAAATAAAAAAGGTAGTAGATAGTTCTGCGGTAGATTTTATCTGGCAACACACCTCCAAGCCATCTTTGCGTGGCATAATCCAGTCACATATAATTAGTGCAGGACGAATGGCTTTGGCTTTGATTAACCCCTCTTCACCATCACTAGCTAGAGTGATATCATAACCCTGCGTACTTAGAGTCCGTTCTAAAAGCAGTTGAGTTATATAGTCATCGTCAATAATCAAAATTTTAGCCATAGTTTATTGATAGTTTCTTGAGTCTGATGACCTAGGGTTATGGCGATAGTTGTTGAATAAACGTCAAGTATCGACGGAATAATTCCTGAGATATCGAAAAGTATTCCTGGTTATACAAAGGAAACAGAATCAGTATCATCATATATATGAGGATACTAAAAAAAAGCCGAGGTTAAGCAGGAGAAAAATTATGCTACTACTAGGTATTCAATATTTTAGTAAATTGCTGCTGTAAAACAAATATTTTCCAAGATTCTAAAGGTATTTTGGCTGGCTATACTTTCTACAACGAAACAAAATAAATTGACAGTCCTACGAAACGTAAGCATAGAAATCCCTAGCGATTTGCAATCATTGGATCGATTATTATCTCAATTTAATGAAATTTATCAAGATTTTATTCCCGAACGAGATTGGTTGCGGTGTCGATTAGCCTTGGCAGAAGGATTTACTAATGCAGTGCGACACGCCCACAAAAATTTGCCTCCAGAGACAACGATTCGAGTCGAAGTATTGCTTAGTAAAAATAAAATAGAAATGAAAATTTGGGATCGCGGTGATGCTTTCGATTTACGGGGTTTTATTGAAGAAACAGCGCGCAGACAGGATGGTTGGCTCAATAGTGGACGCGGTGTCCCATTGCTTAACAAAATTGCCGATAAACTAGAATACTATCGCATCGGCAAGCAACATAATTGTCTGTTAATTATCAAACAATTTGATAATTAACGAACCATAACTAACTTCAAAATTTCGATTTTGGCGATTCATAATTACGCTAAAAATTTAAGCTTATTCCTGAGAAAAAGCATCTTTAATAACCACAGTTTCTTTATAAGATTTTTCTGGGGAAGAAGAAGGCTTAAATCCAGGGCGTTCTTTATTGCAATAATTTAAGAATTGGCTGCTATCTGTAGTATAAGTAACGTAATTATAGGAAATCTTGATACTGTCGCCGATGCGAATTATGTCCTCAGATACCAACCTATGTAAAGACTTTTTTTTGCCATTAATATAAATACCATTGCGACTTCTTTTTCTTTTGCCTTTGCCATCAATGATCCAGTAAGAATAGTCTACTCTATGGCTATCTTCGGAATATCTCATCCAAGCAATTGTGGCATGATGGCGAGATGCCAAAGGATCGTTAACTACAAGATCGTTGTTAGGATGACGTCCTATAGAAAAAACATGAGAATTGAGAGAAACCGCCCGTCTCGAATCGGTCGATTCTACGATCAATACGTGCCTTCCCTTGGCTAGATCCGCTTGATTTAGCTTGACTAATGTCAGTTTAGATTTGTTGTCAGCCATGTGATTGAATTTTAGACTTTGATATCCATTATTTTGATATTGAAGTTAAGGCCATCAGAGATATTAAGTTCGGAATAATATATATTAATTTTTCTTCATGCCAGCTACATTTTAATCTAAAAAAATCGATCGGCAATCTTAGTTCTCTTTCTAAAAGTGAACTAGATTAGTCTAACTATTGTCATCAGTATAACTATTGAATTGTTTTATTTATAGTCAATTTTACTGAGATAAC
>CAYXWE010000600.1:0-3249 GCA_964468145.1 uncultured Pleurocapsa sp. | reverse complement strand
AAGCCTCTCGTCACTGGCTGAAGATGGTAGAACCAGAATGGCCTCATGTAGAATATCCTCCCATTGATTATCAGGATATTGTTTATTATTCTGCACCCAAGAAGAAAAAAGAACAGCTTGGTAGTTTGGATGATGTCGATCCTGCCTTATTAGAGACTTTTGATAAGTTAGGCATTCCTCTTTCAGAACAAAAAAGATTGAGTAATGTGGCGGTAGATGCCATCTTTGACAGCGTTTCTATTGGTACTACTTTTAAAGAGAAGCTAGCCGAAGATGGAGTAATTTTCTGTTCTTTCTCCGAAGCATTACAGGAACATCCCGAATTAATCCAAAAATATTTAGGTACTGTGATTCCTACAGGGGATAACTATTTTGCTGCGCTCAACTCAGCAGTATTTAGCGATGGCTCGTTTGTTTTTATTCCCAAAGGCGTAACCTGTCCGATGGAATTGTCTACTTACTTCCGTATCAATGATGGAGATACTGGGCAGTTCGAGCGTACTTTAATTGTGGCAGAAGAAGGGGCATCTGTAAGCTATCTAGAAGGTTGTACCGCGCCTATGTTTGATACCAATCAGTTACACGCTGCGGTAGTTGAGTTAGTAGCCTTAGATAATGCAGATATTAAATACTCTACCGTACAAAACTGGTTTGCAGGAGATGAAGAAGGCAAAGGCGGAATTTATAACTTTGTTACCAAACGAGGGTTGTGTAAGGGAGTTAATTCTAAAATTTCTTGGACGCAGGTAGAAACAGGATCGGCTATTACCTGGAAGTATCCCAGTTGTGTTTTGGTTGGCGATAATTCCGTTGGTGAATTTTACTCCATCGCTTTAACCAACAACCAGCAGCAAGCAGACACGGGTACAAAAATGATTCACGTGGGCAAAAACACCCGCAGTACGATTATTTCTAAAGGTATCTCTGCAGGAAACTCTAAGGGAAGCTATCGCGGTTTGGTTAAAATCGGCAACAAAGCCGAAGGTGCGCGTAACTATTCCCAGTGCGACTCGATGTTGATTGGCGATAATGCAGAAGCCAACACCTTCCCTTATATCCAGGTAGACAACAATACTGCCAAACTAGAACATGAAGCCTCTACTGCCAAAATCGGTGAAGAACAATTATTTTACTTTGCTCAACGGGGTATATCCGAAGAAGATGCGGTAACTATGTTGGTAAGTGGTTTCTGTAAAGATGTCCTCAATGAATTGCCCATGGAGTTTGCCTCCGAAGCAGATAAACTATTGAGCCTTAAGTTAGAAGGGACAGTCGGCTAGTTCATTGACCATAAAACATTGACCATTAATCATTTAACCAGGGATGTGCTAAAAAGTGCATCCCTTTATTTTTGCCAAAATTAATCGATTATATAACCGGATCTGAATAGATTTATGCGCATAAGTCATTTCATCGATCGTTTAAATTCGAGACCCCTTTTTTTAGACTCGTCGGTCAACATTGCGGGTCAACCCTCAGAATGCTCGAATTAATTTTTCGCAAGTTCAGTGCTTCGATGTTTAATGTTTAATGTTTAATGTTCAGTCGTCATAAGTTTTTGACCAACGCCCTAATCACAAATGACAAAAAACTATCAAATGATTGTACTTGAAATTGTTTTTGCGCATATGTCTATTGTATTTTAGCTCGACCATCAATTGGATTTTCGTCTCTAAAAATTACCAAATCGCTCCAAACTAATGTAATATTGTCAAGTCTATACTCTTCTACTAGCTCAATTTAAATCAATTTGACACAACTTTGACACGACTTTGCCACGACAGCCGATTATATTGAAGAGGAAGTTACGTTACTGGATGGTTTTAATACAAAGTAAAATGGCTACTAATATCTCTAATTCTTGGTGGGATAATTATCGCGAAACCGTAAAAATAACCAAGCGTTTTCGCGAACTTGTTAGTCTGGTTGACAATCGTGAAGATGTAGCCCTCAACATGATTGAGGTGGCAAAAAGCAGATATCCCGAACGCACCGAATTATGGTATCTGGACAAGCTAGTTGAAGAACAGCAGAAAACAGACATAATCGGTATTTGGTCTGAAGCATAAAAATTTTAAACTGTGGTTTCTGGGCTTATAATCAGTATCTAGAAGCTAAAGCCAGTTAAATAAAATCGATATATGAACCATACAATCGAAGCTATTTCCGCCATGCCTAGTAGTGGTAAACCTACACACTTACTAGTAGTGTTGCATGGTTGGGGAGCTAATTATCAAGATTTTGTTCCCTTTGCAAAAGTACTCAATTTTCCTGGCTTCGGCTATATGTTTCCTAATGCACCCTACGAACACTTTCAAGTGCCTGGAGGGCGTGCCTGGTATGCCTTGGAAACCAAAGAATTTACTGGTTTAACCGAAAGTAGAAAACTATTAGTCGATTGGTTAACTTCTCTAAAAGGCTCTACGGGAGTTCCTTTAGAAAGAACAATTATGGCTGGTTTTTCTCAGGGTGGTGCGATGACTCTGGATGTTGGTCTGACTCTACCTTTTGCTGCTATCTGTAGCTTTAGCGGTTATCTACATTATCAGCCTCAGCCTCAGTCAGATGCGAAGTTTCCTCCCGCGATGATTATTCATGGAAAACAAGATCCCGTTGTACCCTTAGAAGCTGCTAGAAAAGCTCAAAGAGAATTGACTAATATCGGCGTATCGGTGCAATATCAAGAATTTGCGATGGCTCATGAAGTTTCAGATGAAGCGATCGCAACTTTCAAACAATTTATTCTCGATCGCGTAAATTTTAATTAGACTGAGAAGCTTTAATTTTTTTGCCCGCCTCCAATAGGTTTCCCTTGAAGAAAATATTGAAAATTTTTTTGCCAAGCTAAAAAAATATCGAGCTATTGCCACTCGTTACGATAAAACAGCCGTTAACTTTTTAGGATCTATTCGCGCTTGCTGCTTCTGTTATTTGGCTTAATCGATCCCACGCCCTACTTCAATCCCTGGAGTTACTATTGTTTTTCCGATCGACGCATTACTTTCCTGAGAAGTCTACGTAAAATCATTATCGAACAAGGTTCAGACAACTTAGTATTGCTGCACATAATCCTCCGCCACCACCAGATATACCCGCACCTGCAATAAATTCAAGTATTCCTTGAGCGATAGACGCACCACTTCCCGCAAGTCGTCCTAACTCAAAAGCATCTGATTGATTAAGAATTGCATCTAATACCATTTCTCCTTGAAGTTGCACTTAATGTTTTGAATTTAGATCTCGCGCAGA
>CAYXWE010000599.1:0-3254 GCA_964468145.1 uncultured Pleurocapsa sp. | reverse complement strand
AGCTAAGGCGGCGGCGTGCAGCCCGCCCTCGACAAACACGGTCGACCATCCGGCCCTATGACCTCCGGCAATGTCATGTTCAAGGCTGTCGCCCACCATGACCAGCCTTGCGGCAGAGACGTCCAGTGCGGCTTCAAGCGCGCGAGTTTGCGTGGCGTCCAAGCGGGGACCAACGAGTTTGTCCATAGCGCGAGTCTACATTACATCGCTCAACTTTGGAACGGCCAGGAAAATCAACCTGTGACAGCAGATCCCGTTATCACCATTTCCGATGGAGAAATCACAGTAAACTGTACTACAGAAGGGGCTTCGATTGGTTATCAGTTGTTGGATAAAATCTAGTCTTGTAGTAAGATAACGACCATTATTTAGATGATTCCCCTAAATGCAACGGATAAAGACTTGGAAATATTAATTAGACAAGAAAATCCAGATATTTGTCAACAAGTTGCCAGACATCCTAATGCTTCACCAGAATTATTGAAAAGATTATTTAATCAATATTATTTGGATGTTTTAGCCAATCCAGCACTAGAACTAATTTTGCTAGAAAATCCTAATTTTTTATCAGATTTGCACAATCGAACTAATTATAATTGCTTTGAATTAGAAGAATTACCATCATTTATTTACAAAATTGCCGTACATCATCGCGATTTTTGGTTTCGTAAAGCGATCGCGCTAAATAGCAGCACGCCAAAATATATATTACAGAAACTATCTTTAGATCCCGATATTGAAGTACGCGCTGCGGTGGCATTAAATGAAAATACTGCAGTAGATGAAATGAAAAAGCTGGTTTTAGCCGAACAATCAAAAGTAATAGATTTTATCGAAGCAATCTCAAATATTCGAGAATACTATTTTGAATTTAACGATCTTCCTCTATTTTTCTACGACATTGCAGTCAAAGCAAAAGATAGCAGTGAAGATATGTATAATTGGTTTTGTATAGAAATAGCAGGTAATAGTCACACGCCTCCCCATATATTAGAAGAACTATCTTTCAGTCAAGATGCAGAAGTTCGCGCTGAAGTAGCATTTAATTCTAATACGCCAATACATACCTTGGAAAAACTTGCTTTAGATAAAAGTTTGGAAGTTATTGCTGCTTTGGCTTCTAATGAAAATTTATCATAAAAAATTTTAAGCTTGTAGTTAAAATTATAAATTTCATCGAGTCCTGCTTTTTGAGATAATCAATAGCAGATCTCAATTTAATTAGGAATTACATATTTAATGGAAGCGTATGATGCGATCGTCATTGGTGCTGGTCATAATGGATTAGTCTGTGCAGCCTATCTACTCAATGCTGGCTATAGCGTATTGCTACTAGAAAAAAGACCCGTTCCTGGTGGTGCAGCAACAACGGAAGAGGCCTTGCCCAAACAAGCTCCTGGGTTTAAATTTAATCTATGTGCCATCGACCATGAGTTTATTTTCTTAGGGCCAATTATCGAAGAGTTACAGCTTAATAAATATGGTTTGGAGTATCTAGCTTGCGATCCTCATACCTTTTGTCCCCATCCCGATGGTAAATATTTTTTAGCACATAAGTCCTTAGAAAAAACGAGATCGGCGATCGCCCGCCATAGCGAAAGAGATGCAGATAAATATGTCGAGTTTATTGGCTACTGGTCAAAACTAATGAGCGCGATCGCGCCTTTTTTTAATGCTCCTCCCCAATCTGTCTTGGGTATTGCCAAAGGATACACAAAACAAAATATCCTCGATGCTCTGGCGATCGCAGGTTCTAAAGATAAAGCCCTAAACTTTATCCGCACTATGATTACTGCCCCAGAAGATTTACTCAATGAGTATTTTGATACCGAGTTAGTCAAAGCCCCCTTAGCTAGATTAGCAGCAGAAATCGGCGCACCTCCTTCCCAAAAAGGCATTACCGCAGGATTAATGATGTTAGCTATGCGCCACTATCCTGGGATGGCTCGTCCTAAAGGTGGTACTGGGGCATTGACCGATGCACTGGTAAAGTTAGTCACCGCTAAGGGAGGCAAAATTTTAACCGAACAAATGGTTAAAGAAGTCATCGTCGAAGATAATTGTGCGGTGGGAGTGAAGGTACAAGGAGGCGCGGAATATCGAGCCAACAAAGCAGTGATTTCTAATATCGATGTACGTCGGTTGTTCTTGCAGTTGATGGCAGAAAACGATCTAGACTCCAATCTGCGAGATAAAGTCGATCGCCGTCTGACTAATAATAACGAAACTATCCTGAAGATTGACTGTGCCTTATCCGAAGCACCGAAATTTACTGCTTATCCCCAAGACGATAACGAACATCTAATTGGTACGGTATTGATAGCTGATTCTACCGCCCATGTGGAACAGGCTCACTCTTTAGCAACTATGGGACAAATTCCCGATGCCAATCCCTCAATGTATCTCGATATTCCTTCTGTACTCGATCCTACCCTAGCCCCAGATGGCAAACATACCCTCTGGATTGAATTTTTTGCACCCTACCAAATTGCAGGTAAAGAAGGAACGGGTTTACACGGTACTGGTTGGACAGATGGATTAAAAAACCAAGTAGCAGATAATGTGATGAATAAATTGGGGGAATATGCACCCAATATCAAAGATTCAGTTATTGCCCGTCGCGTCGAAAGCCCTGCAGAATTGGGGGAAAGACTGGGGTCTTATAAAGGTAATTACTATCATCTCGACATGACTCTAGATCAAATGATCTTTCTTCGTCCTTTGCCCGAAATTGCCAACTACACCACCCCTATTAAAAACCTATATCTGACGGGGGCAGGCACTCATCCTGGGGGTTCTATTTCAGGGATGCCTGGGCGTAATTGCGCCCGCGTATTTTTGAGCCAACAACAACCCCTAGCCAAAGTTCGAGCATCTACAGCTTCAGTATTGCGATCGCTTTTAAATTTGAGTGATTAGTTCATATACGTAATTCCATTCTTGCTTTTTGGAGAACTTGTCCTGCAGACTGAGCAAAAACCGCAGTGAGTAATAGCCCTAAAATGAAATCTGGCAAAAACGAATCAGTCAGAAATACTAATCCAGCAGTTAGCAATACGGAAGTATTGGCAATAATGTCATTACGGGAACACAGCCAAACCGAAGACATATTAATATTGTCGTTACGGTGACGAATCAGCAGTAAAAAGCAGATGAGGTTAGCTATTAAAGCTAGCATACCAATCCCGCTCATCAGTTGCACTGTAGGGACGGTTTGAGCAAATAATTGATAGGTAGCTCTAGCAAATACAGCG
>CAYXWE010000598.1:0-3262 GCA_964468145.1 uncultured Pleurocapsa sp. | reverse complement strand
GTTACTATTATCACTGGCTTTTTGGGTAGTGGCAAAACCACATTACTAAACTACATCCTTACCAATCAAGAAGGAATCAAAACCGCAGTTTTAGTTAATGAATTTGGCGAAATCGGCATTGATAATGAGTTAATTGTCTCGACCGATGAAAGCATGGTGGAGTTGAACAATGGCTGTATTTGCTGCACCATCAATGAAGATTTGGTTAGCGCAGTCTACAAAATTCTCGAACAAGAAGAGAAAATTGACTATTTGGTAGTAGAGACAACTGGTTTAGCCGATCCTCTCCCCGTAGCTTTGACATTTTTGGGTACAGAATTAAGAGAAATGACCCGCCTCGATTCGATCGTTACTATGGTAGACTGCGCTAACTTTAGCCTGGATTTATTTAATAGCGAAGCAGCATTGAGTCAAATTCAATATGGCGATGTAATTGTTCTTAATAAAACCGATTTAGTTGATGAAGCAGATGTGGATGCTTTGGAAGTCAGAATCAAAGATCTTAAAAATGATGCCCGTATTTTACGGACTCAAAAGTCACAGGTGTCTATTCCCTTAATTTTGAGTGTCGGTTTATTTGAATCAGACAAGTATTTCGATCGCGTTGATGCAGCCGAAGATAAGCACGACCATCACCACCACCACCACGACCACCACCACGACCACCACCAAGACCACCACCACGACCACCACCACGACCACGACCATGACCATTCTCATCATCTAGAAAATGATGGTTTTGACTCTATTTCTTTTCAGTTCGATCGACCTTTAGCAATTCGTAAATTCCAATATTTTCTTGACAATCAATTACCCGAAAATGTTTTTCGGGCCAAAGGAATTTTGTGGTTTGAAGAAAGTCCCCAACGCCATATATTTCACTTAAGTGGCAAAAGATTTACCTTGGAAGATGAAGAATGGAAAGGCGAGAAAAAAAATCAGCTAGTATTAATCGGTCAAAACATCGATAAAGACAAACTGCGCCAGCAAATAGAAAACTGTGTGTTTGCCCAGTAGTAATCGCCTCAAAGGCTTTAGCTAGGGCGAGAGAAGCGGAGGAACACCAAATCAAAGATTATGGTGTTGGGATGATGCGGGCGGAAGGGCAGCCTAATAAAAATCTGAGGACACGTCCATGGGAGGAAACCTCGGAATCGTGAGATATCCGTAAGTATTTTAGTAGTACCGCTTGCACCCAAATAATTACGAACTCGCAAATTACGCTCTTTAGTTCATCAAGGGGATTTAATCTCGATAAAAATCTTTCTTTGAGAGGGCGAAAAGAATCAGCATCAAGCCAGTTGTTGAAGCTATTTAGCAATGCGATCGCGCTGCGATCGCAATTTTCCGAATGAGAATAATTAGAAATAAATGCTTTATTTGACTCAAGCCTGGTTGATAAGCCCAAAATACCATCAACCTTCAATTTAACTGCGGAATGCCAGTTACAGTCTAGCTTTTTTTAGCTTCTAAGCTGATTTCAATGTTACAAAACCTAAACAGCTTAAATTAACCTGCATAAACAAGCGATTTGGCTACGTATCAGTTACATAGTTAAATCGCTTATTTATAGCCAATGACATATTTGCATGAGCCAAACACAGTTTTGATTCGCCCCAAACAAAATCAGGATTTCACCGTGGTTGAGAATAAACTTTGTACTCAAGGTTACCTCAAACGCGCAAATATATTGACCAATAAAGTTTTGAAAGCCAGTACCAGCCATAATCTTGGCATACATCCAAGACTATTTTGTCGCCGTTGGTTTGGTTTGGAAGCTGTTAAAGAATCTGGTAGACCGCGTTTTTTAGAAGCACAAATTTTAGCAATGGAATCGGAACACGGTTATCGAGAAAAATGTATTAATTTGCTTTCTAGGCTGTTAAAGATAAAACCAAACACAATTCAGCGTTGGGGTAAAGGTGTTTCTTTTGATAAGATTCCTGGCGATAAAAGGCAAAAATACGAAATTTATTTGGGCTATGTAGATTCGGTCAGAATTATTGCCGAAAGTTTGCATCAGCTAGATGAAAGTTCATTGCTAAAACTGCTGCAAAAATTAGAAGCAAGATAACCGACTGCAAAGATCAAAACTGTATGCCATACACAAAAGTATGGCATCGGCAAACATAAAGTTCGTAGAATTTGAGCGACTTCTCAAACGGAAGAATCAATGAGTCAAATTCTTTTACAAGAACTTACTAATAGCGATCTCGATTGGCTGATAGCTGCGGGGAAAAGGCAAATAGTTGCAGCAGATTGCTTGTTAATCGAAACCGAACGTCAAATAAGCGATATCTATTTAGTAGTTAGCGGTAGTTTGCAAATTTCAATTCCTCAAAACGGCGATCGCGCTCTCAATCGTGCCTTTGCTCTGTTGGAAGATAGGTCTACTTTAGAACGGGACATTATCGAATTGGAACGAGGTGATGTTGCGGGATTGGAATTTTTAGTTGGTAGTAGGGCAGCATCGACCAACGTTAGAACCAAAGTAGAATCGGATTTACTGTCAATCCCCCTGCGATCGCTACAGGGAAAATTACAGCAGGACATTGGTTTTGCTGCTCGGTTTTATCGTGGCATAGCTTTGATGCTGACGGAGCGATTATTAAAATTGACTACTCGACTGCGTACCGCACGCTTAAGCACTACAGGAACTGCTAGTCGCGAAGTTTTATTTGCTTTCGGGCAATTTTTAGACAGCGATCTCGATTGGCTGATTGCTAATGGCAGTTGTCAATATTTACCCCCAGGAAGTACTCTGCTTCAAGAAGGTAGACCAGCAGAAACTCTTTATATGTTGCTCAAAGGCTCTGCTAAGGTAACGATCGCCGAAACCGCGATCGATCCTCTCGATTTGGCTTTTACTGCTTTAGGAACGAGCGATCGCCAAAATGCAAATAAAGAAATTGCCACAGTACGGGCGGGGGAGTTTATCGGTGAGATGCCCTTTGGGGAAAATCGATTGGCTTCTACTAGCGTTAGAACCGTTGAAGATTCTTTAGTTTTGGCAATTCCAGAGCGATCGCTGAGACTAAAGTTACAGCAAGACTATGGTTGGGCTGCTCGATTTGAGGCAGTAGTAGCAACTTTGGCAGTAGAGAGATTTCGCGACACCGTAAGTCGTTTGGGTTATGGCAGAAATTTTGACAGTCGCAATTTAGAACATTCTAGCGATGAAGATGAGTTAAATCCCGCCAGCCTAGATAATACTAAATCCGATTACCAAAATATGTATAAAATAAGAAACAACAATACAAAA
>CAYXWE010000597.1:0-3263 GCA_964468145.1 uncultured Pleurocapsa sp. | reverse complement strand
TCGAAGATACCGAACTAGAAGCTTCTGAAGAAATCGAAGATACCGAGTTAGAAGCTTCTGAAGAAATCGAAGATACCGAACTAGAAGCTTCTGAAGAAATCGAAGATACCGAGTTAGAAGCCTCTGAAGAAATCGAAGATACCGAGTTAGAAGCTTCTGAAGAAATTGAGGATGTCGAGTTAGAAGCTTCTGAAGAAATCGAAGATGCTGAAAATGCAGAAATCGAAACTCCCGAACTAGAAGCTAGTGAAGAAGCTGAAGACAGCGATCTATTTAGTGCTGAAGACACCGAAGAGATATCAGAAGATGTCGAAAACACAGTTGAATAGGAGAAGACGCGGAAAATACCTTAAATAATGTAAAGTCTCAATCCTAAATCCATTAGTTCAGCTATCAAACACACTCAAATTTACTTAAATTTAATTTTACTCAAGTACAAGATCTCTCTAAGTTAATTAGCGAGATCTTTTTTGTATAGTAATCGCAGATCGCTCCTAATTTCCTAAATCCGATTACCCAAATATACTTTTAAATAAAGAACTTGAATTTAGCCGTCAGCCCTCAGCCGATGACTCCCTCAGCCCTCAACCGAGAAATTAATTTTACAAAGATACTTAATTAAGGATTAGAAGGTAAAGAAGATTCCGACTCCAAAGACGTTCCTTCATAATTAGAAACAATTTCTTGCATTTGAGGAATGCTCAAAAACTTCTTAGTATCTTCGATTAATTGCTCGCCCCAAAGGTTTTCTTCCAAAAATGGAATCTCTGCATAACGATTATCAAGCTCTAAAGCTGCTTTCCCTATTTCAATGGCTTTTTGGGTATCACCGTTAGTAAATAGAGCTACTGCTAGGGCTAATTGAGGCTCGGCTTGTTTGGCATCCACCTCAATCACCGATTGCCATTTATCGATCGCTTCATTGAGATCGCCCTGCTCGTATTCTACCAACCCGACATTATTCAATGCTGGCCAAAAAGTTGCTTCTTGAGCGTAAGCTTCTTCATAAGATTCGATCGCCTTATCAAATTCGGCTAGTTTTAAATAGGTATTGCCCAAATCAAACAGTGCTTCGGGAGACTTGGCTTCTATATCCAACCCCGCTTCTAACTTTTCTCTGGCTGCTTCGTAATTACCCTGTTGAAAATAAGCATTGCCCAAACTAAACAAAATACCTTCTTCTTCTGGTGCTAAAGACTCAGCTTTTTCCAGAACTGTGACTCCTTTTTCTATCTTTTGTTGCTGAATATAGAGACTACCCAAAATAAACCAGACTTCATACTTAGAGGGAGCTAGTTGAGTTGCCAATTCTGCTCTAGGTAGTGCCAGATCGTACTGTTGGAATCGAATTAGCTGAACTGCATCTTGATATAGTTGCAGCCCCTGAGATTCTAGCTTTTGGGAGTCTAGTTTAGGCATATAAGGTAGTACAGCTTGTCCCCTAACTGGCAAACATACACTAGAAACGCCAGCACAAGCTACTAAAGAAATTAACCAGTTAAGTTTAGGCACAGTACTATTTCAAATTCTAAAGTTTATTGATACTCACAAGTTACTTCATTCTCTAGCTTAACGGCAAATCTTCTCGATCCCGATCGAGAGCGAAAATATGCTCACTCTGCTCACTCTAAAACTTGAGCCGTGTTTTTTCAGAAACAATGAAGCTACCATTAAGTAAAGGAATGTTAATTACATAATTTTCAAATAGTTATATATCTTAATTCTTATATTTTAATTACAGTGAAATCAGTTATCAATCCCAAATCAAAATATAGTTCCTTCATAGTAGCGGGATTAGCTGCAGTGGGTTTGACCGCGATCGCTTTCACCACCTTCAGCATTGTTAAAAACTCCGATCCCGATTTGGACTTAAATGCCCTGACAGTACAAGTTCAAAAAGAAAATCTCAATGTAGAAATTGCAGCCAGTGGCAGAATCGAGCCAATTAAAAGCGTCAATGTTAGCCCCAAAGAACCCGCCCGATTAGTAAAACTGCTAGTAGAACAGGGCGATCGCGTTACTGCAGGACAAACTCTTGCGATTATGGAAAACGCCGAACTTGCCAATCAAGTTGCTCGAACTAAAGCCGAACTAAAACAGAATCGTGCTAGTTTGTCAGAAAACAAAGCCAAAATAAATGCGGAAATAGCTCAAGCTCAAGCCCGTTTAAGTCAAGCCCAAGCCCGCTTAGATCTAGTCCAGAATCGTATCCCCAAAGATATCGAACAAACTCAGGCTCAAATAAATGCTGCTCAGTCTCGTCTTAAGTTAGTAAACGAGCGTTTAAAACGCAATGAATATTTACTAAAACAAGGAGCAATTACTCAAGATGCCTTTGATGAGATCGCTAATGATTATCAAAACGCGACTTCTAGTATTAACGAACTGCGCCAACGCTACCAACAGCTAAAAACTACGGGTGGTTCGGAAGTAGAACAAATTAAAGCAGAAATTAGAGAAGCCAGTATTAGCCTCGAACAAAAAAAAGCCACTGCACCCGATGAAATTACTGCTCTAGAAGCAGGATTGGAACAGGCTCAAGTAGCCGTACAACAGTCTGAAATTCAATATAACGATAGTATTGTCAAAGCTCCCTTTGATGGCATCGTCACCCAAAGATATGCGGTAGAAGGTTCTTTTGTAGCTCCTAGTACCTCTGGCTCTAGTACCGCATCTGCCTCTGCTACTTCTATATTAGCCTTGGCTCAGGGGCTAGAAGTTATAGCTCAGGTAACCGAATTAGATATCGGTCAATTAAAGCCAGGACAAAAAGTAAAAATTGTCGCCGATGCCTATCCCGATCGCGAATTTACAGGAGAAATCAAACGTATTGCCCCCGAAGCGGTAATCGAAGAAAACGTTACTTCCTTTGAGGTGCGAGTTAAGCTTTTGACTGGTCAAGATGTATTGCGCTCTAAAATGAACGTTGACGTTACTTTTATTGGTGAAGAGTTGAGCGATAGTTTGGTAGTTCCTACCGTGGCAATTTTTACCGAAAATGGCGAACAGGGTGTAATGATACCAGGGGAAAACGGTCGCCCCCAGTTTACCCCTGTTAAAGTGGGACTATATTTAGGAGACAAAACTCAAATTATTGAAGGCATTAAACCAGAACAAAAGGTGTTTATCGATCTTCCAGAAAAAAAAGTCAGGAACAAATAAGCAACAATTGTTCGAGTATTGTTTGTGAATTATAAACTTGTATAGCAATCGGGGTAGATTCGCGAACAACTCTCTCTTCTTTCTTCCTCTGTGTCCTCCGT
>CAYXWE010000596.1:0-3264 GCA_964468145.1 uncultured Pleurocapsa sp. | reverse complement strand
AGTTCTTGAGCTTCTTCGATAAAAAATTGATACGCTTGGTCGCGGATATCGGGATTGAGTGACATGATTTAGATATAGTGTGCCAAAGATTAAAAAGAATCAGATTTAAGTTTTAAATTTATCGATATCTGATTGGAGTTTGTCTGCTACTGCGGATAACTGTTTAATAGAACTAGAAACTTGAGTTGCGGAGCGAGAATTATTTTGAGCGTTCTCGGCGATGCCAATCATGGTTTGACTAACTTCAGTAGATGTTGCGGATTGATGTTTGGCTGCGGAGTTCATCGAACCAACTAGCTTGCTAATTTCCCAACTAACCTGACTGACTTTGGTTAAGCTTTCTCTTGTTTGCTGCACCAGATCCGTACCCACAGCAATTTGTTTTGTTCCCTGGTTCATCGCTTGCACTACCTCGCTAGTTTCTAACTGGATTTTACTAACTAGGGTTTCAATCTCCGATGTTGCTTCGGCTGATTGAGTAGCCAGAGATCTTACTTCATCGGCGATTACTGCAAACCCCTTACCCTGTTCCCCTGCCCTCGCTGCTTCAATGGACGCTTTAAGAGCCAAGAGGTGAGTTTGGGCTGCAAAACGACCGACTAAGTTCACTGCTTGAGAAATTTCTTGAGATGATTCCCCTAGTTTTTCGACCTTAGTTGCCGTTTCCGTGACCGTGTTTTGCACCGCACCAATCTCTGCTACTGTATGATTCATGGCTTTGTCGCTGTGCTGGATAGTTATATTTGCCTGTTGGATAAACTCGTCTGCAAGATCGGCACTAACTGCAACCTGCTTCATCGACTCCTCCATCACCGAAATTTGTTTTAAGGTTTCGGTGATGACTTGAGCCTGGACAGTAGTTTCTTGAGCCAACTCCTGTACTGCCAAGTCATTGATAGAAGTATTTTTTTGTACTTCCCCCACCGCAGATTTCGCACTATTAACTAATTTTTGCAGACTTTCAATGGTCGAATTATAGGAATCGGCAATTGTGCCAATTTCATCTTCTGTAACTTTGGCACGAACAGTTAAATCTCCATCGTTAACATCGTATACTTCTTTGAGCAAGTCTAAAGCCCTAGCTTGAATAGCCTCTTTGGCTTGATTGGCTCGGATTTCTCCCAACTTTTGTTGTTGCAATAACTCCAGTCTAGCGATCGCCAAACCGATTTGATTGCCTATCTGGGTAATAAATTCTACTTCTTCGTATAGCCAATTGCGTTTAGTGGTATAAAGTACCATCAGCAAACCATCTAAACGTTTTTCTACCACCACAGGAGCAATCAAACTAGCTTCTACTCCCAAATCCTGCATTTGCGATCTATAGCTATCTGAAACATAAGAGTGCCGAATATCAGAAATGGTTTCTACCTCAGTGTTGCCGTTTTGATATTTGGTTAGATAGGCTTTGACTAGCTCCTCATTGAGAATATCCGTGTTTTGCACTGATAATGAATTAGAAGAAGTAGATTCAGCAACCACTTTGCCCGATGTTTCATTGGCAAACTGGTAATAGAGCAAACGATTGGCGGGGAAAGTTTGATGAATTTCATCTACAGCCGTTTCCAAAATCTCTGATACATCTTTTGCAGCATTAAATTGCAGGGTAATATTTCTAATAGTTTCTGACTGCTGGGCAGATAGGGCTTGAAGTTTGACAAACCCCGATAGCTGCTTTACCATGCCGTTGATATTAAGGCTCAATTGAGCAATTTCATCTGCCCCTTTAATTTCTAGACGAGTATCGAGATTGCCTTGACCAATTTTTTTCACAGCGATCGCTGCAGCTAGAATCGGACGTAAGAGTTGATTGGCTAAAATATAAGAGACTGCTCCTACTCCTAAAGCGACAACCATAGAACCTAAGATAAATACATTCCGCAACCTTCTTTGAGGAGCAAATACAATTGCGCTGTCGGTAGCGATCGCAGCTTGCCAATTAAGATCGAGCAATTTAGCAGTAGATTTGGGAGGAGCAAAAGTCACAAACTGTTCGGTATTACTGTTGGTATTTATTCCCGTTTTGGCATTGATGCTCTTACTGCTGAATAATCCTGATATACCAGCAAAAATTTCCTCTATATTAATGGCTTCGTAATCGAAAGTTTGATTCTCAACCGTAGAATTATCGCTACGGGTTTTAATTACATATTCTCCTGCCGAGCCTAGAAAAATCTCGCCTTGCTCGTTGAATAAATAATATTGACTGCTATTGCTAGTGTAATCTTGGAGCAATTCTTTTAATACTGCTACAGGTATCCTGGCTCTGACAAAACCAATTGTTTTGCCAGATTGGCGATCTTTAATCGGCGATGCAGTATAAACGCTATAAATTCCCGAACTCTTAGAAATCCTCGGTTGACTGACAATTGCTCTATCAGCTTTGAGGGCATCTTGGACATAACCACGGTTGAGGTGATTTCCCAGAATTTTTCCTTCGGTTTGAGCGATTAAGTTACCTCGATTATCAAATACACCAATGCTGTTATAAATACCATAGGCATCCTGAATTGTTTGTAGGGCTGCAGATTTTTGTCGGGCGGTAGCAATTTCTCTTAGTTGAGGATCGGTAAAAATATCTAAATTTGCCATCACCTGAATATCGCTTAGGCGAGCGCCCATAAAGATATTAACTTGGTTTTGTAAGTCGCTAATCAGAGTATTACGCAGAGCGGTAATTTCTTGTTTGATTGAACGAGCAGCAAAATAATAGGCGGTTGAACCAACAGCTAAAGTAGGTATTGTGCCAATGGCGATCGCCAAAATCGTAGTTTTCCAACGAATGCTCTGACGCTGCCACCAAGAGCCCGAACTCGATCCTTCTGTATTTAAGTTTTGGTCTAAAGGTAATTCTAAGTAGTCATCAGGCAGTGAATTGGTCATTTCATCTAGTATTTAAAATCTACGAGTTAATCAATGGAAAATAATTAGCTGACTTTGAACTTAGCCACACTGTTTTGCAACTCTTGAGCCACGGTTAATAAATCTTTGAAAGAAGCGGATACCTCATTAACCTCCGTAGCGGTTTTATCTGAGATAGCAGCTACCTGCATCATGGTTTGGCTGACTACTTCGGAGTCTTGAGACTGTTCTACCGTGGCGGTGGCAATTTCTCCTACCAGGCGGTCTATTTCTTGACTCACATCAGCAATTTCAATCAAAGAATTGCGGGTACGATCGACCAGTTTTGTACCTGCTACTACCTGTTCTGTGCCCGATTCCATTGCTGCTACTACTTCGTTAGTTTCTGCCTGAATTTCTGCT
>CAYXWE010000595.1:0-3265 GCA_964468145.1 uncultured Pleurocapsa sp. | reverse complement strand
GGATATAGGCTTTGGATACAGCTAATCAACAAAGAATTCTAGGATATTTTATAGAAGAGGCAAAAGAACATCTTCAAACCTTAGAGCAAGGAATTTTGCAGCTAGCTACATCCGTCAAAGATGCAGAAACTGTAAATGAAATGTTTCGTGCTGCTCACTCAGTCAAGGGTGGTGCTGCAATGTTGGGATATACCAGTATCCAACAAACTGCCCATCGCCTAGAAGATTCGTTTAAAATCCTCAAAGATAATCCAGTAAATGTCGATCAAAAACTGGAAACTCTATTTCTTAATGGATATGACCATCTTCAAGATCTCATAGATCGTTTGGAAAGTTCTGCCAACTTCAGCGATAATGATGCGGTAGAAATTTTGGCACAGGCAGAATCTAACTTTGCCGTTTTAGATCAATATCTCCAACAACTATTATCGGGAGGATCGTCTACCAGTGCTAGCTATGCTCAACAGGTAACAGCAATCCTAAAACAAATGCTGCAACAGTTTAAGCAATCAGATACCCCAGAAAGCCGTCAAAAGCTGCATATTGCCTGTAACAAACTGAGTGAAATTGCTCCCGATGAAGCAAATTGGCAAACCCTAGTCTCCACTACCCAAAAAGCAATTACCAACAAGAAGTATCCCTACAATACTATTGCCCAAGTAGTAATCAAAGAAATTAAGCAGGCTGGCGAGTTGCTTGATTCTGGCAAAACAAGTCAACTAGTTCCTAGTAAAAATCTACAACAGTTAGCAGCTACTGCAGGGGGAACATCAGGTACTAAAGCTGCGGTAGCCGTTGCTAGTTCTGCTTCGAGCATCACTATCCCCAAAGATCCTCAGGGAGCAGCTTCCGCTCTACTCAAAAATTTCGACAAGCAACAAATTATGCAAATATTTCAGATTATCAAAACCCGTCTGTAATTAACTTCTGCGGGGCGATATTCTGAAACTGAAAATTTCTCAGACTTACTTTTGTCAGTAAAATTATATTTCTTTAAGGTAGCCGTTTTACAAAATACAGGTTTGAAATTGAGTGCAGTCCAGTAATTAGATTTATTAGGTTAATATATGTCATAATAAATGCTTATCAGATAACCAAACCAATTATTAATACTAGCTGTGTTTCAGTTTGCTGCCCATCTGACCTCTTTATTCAAACCAATAATATTGCAATTACGTTTCGTCGGAGCATATTCTATACTAGGACTTGTAGGGTGGAGTGTAATTCGTTTTGCTTTAGACGTAGTAGCCCAAGCTCAAAGAATGCACCAAATTCCTTGTACCAAATGCCTCTTTTTTACTGCAGATTACCATCTCAAATGCACTGTAAATCCTAGCATTGCTAACACAGAACAGGCTATTGGTTGTTCGGATTATCAGAGACTTCAGCAAGATCCCTATAATAATATTTTGGAGTAATTATTGATTAAATTAGCTGGTGCTTGACTCTTGTTGAACTTTAATGGCGTACTCTTTAAAACGCTCCAAATCTGCCATAACCGTAGATTCGACAATATCGCCGACTAGGTTGTCTAGTAATTTACCGATGATTCCTGGCACAGCATAAGCAAAAGTCATTTTAACAACGCTGCTGTTTTTGCGATCGTAAAATCTGATTGCCCCTTTGTTTGGTAGGCCATCTACAGATTGCCATTCAATTATTTGCTGTGGCACAACCTGGACGATACGAGATAGCCATGTAAAGTTAAAGTTACCACTGGCTAGCTTCCAACGGGATAATTCGGGGTTATCTTCCAATACTTTGACCGACTCAATCCACTTCATCCAGATTGTCATTTGCTCTAGATCTGACCAGAGGCCCCATACCAACTCTATCGGTACGGGGACTTCTATTTGTACGGTATGCTCTAGCCAGTCTGTCATATCGATCGCTTGCTCAAGATAGATGATGCTTTCTTTATACCATTACAGCCTTAAGCTGTTCGGCATTTTCTAAAATTGCTTTAGCTGCTTGTTTGCCAGAAAGGGTTGCTCCTTCCATACTATCGATATAGTCCTGTTGAGTATAACTACCAGCCAAAAAGAAATTTGCCACGGGAGTTGATTGTGCGGGACGATAGAGATCCATGCCTGGTGCTTCGCGATATAGTGATTGCGCTAATTTGACGACGCTGTACCAAGTCATATTTAAATCTCTGGCAGAAGGAAACAAGTTGCGAACCTGTTCTAAAACATGATTGGCAATATCTTCATTTTTTTCCTTAATAAAAGGATCTCCAGGAGTTAGCACCAATTGAAGTAGAGAACCTTCTCCTTCGCGATAATAATCTCCTGGGCTAGCTAAAGCCAAATCCGCAAAGCAAGAAAAATCTGCATCTGGAGTATAAAGTAAATTATCGATACCCACTGCTCGTTCCAATTGCTGGCGACTCTTTTCATCTTGTAGTTCTGTTACCCAACCATCGAAACGCAACTGCACTGTCGCTACGGGTACTGCATCTAACTTATAGATATTGTCAAACTCCGACCATTTGCGCCATTCTTGGGGAATAATTTTTTTGATTCCTGGCACGTCACAAGCACAGACATAGGCATCGGCAGTAATAGTTTCTTCACTTTCACCGTTGGCGACAACTATCCCTGTTACTTTAGTTTGGTCTGATGAATCTTGATATAAAACTTCTCTAACGCGACGACGGGTATGTATCTTGACTCCTCGCGCTGATAAATAATCCACGATGGGTTTGTGTAGATACTCGCTAGGCGAACCTTCTAACATTCGCAAGACAGAAGCTTCAGTTTTGGTGGCAAAAAACTGAAAAATAGTCAGCATACAGCGAGCAGAAATATTTTCGGTATCGATAAAGCCCAAAGCATAAGCAATGGGATCCCACATTTTTCTGAGACTGCCGTTGTTTCCACCATGACTGCGAAACCAATCTGCAAAGCTAATCGCATCTAATTCCCTAATGGTATTCATTGCTCCTTTGGGATCGACTAAAGCCCGTACAATGGGACTCGTACCCAGAGCAAGAGAATTAGCAGCCTTGTCTATTGTAGAAAGCTGACTAGTGGTAAAAAAAGCTTTAAGACCATTAAAAGGCGCACCTGTAAGAAAACGAAAATCTAGTTCTCCGATCCTACCACCTTCATTGATAAAAGTATGAGTGTGTTCTTTGAGGCGAAGATTATCGATCGCCCCTACTTTTTCCATTAAAGCAAATAGATTGTAGTAACATCCAAAGAAAACGTGCAAGCCCATATCTAGGTGATTGCCGTCTTTGTCTACCCAGCTACCAACCTTT
>CAYXWE010000594.1:0-3283 GCA_964468145.1 uncultured Pleurocapsa sp. | reverse complement strand
ATGTACCTGAAATTATTTTTACCCATAGGTCTATTGTTCAGTTGCAGCGTTGATTTGCCGAACTTGTAGCAACCGGATTGAGATATAGCCTGCGTTCTCCCTTTACTAAGTAAGGTTCGCTCTTGGGGTCGGGTAAATTGAGATTGAGGGGGTCGTTTTTATCATCGGGCAGACGCAAAAAATCAGTTAAAAAAGCAGTAGGGCGATCGCTTTGCCAGTAATTTTGTAATTGTTCTTGGGTTAATAAATACTTGGGGGGTGCGCCTGGAAACTGAGGAGGGAGGCGATTTTCTCCGCCATCAGCTAAAACCATGACCGTGCGATAGGGAGTGTTTTGATTATTTATATTTTGATTGAGATAGTAGCTGACTGCCCCTGCTGCACCAATTTCTCGCGAGCCTTCAAACACCCAAAGGGTATCCGCACTGAGACAAGAGTTTGCTTGCTGAATCAGGTTTTTGGAGGAACGAATATCCTGATAAAGAATAAATCCTCGTATAGTAGCGGTATAAGCGATCGCCAACACTATAAATAAAGGTATCCAGGCTACGGTAGAACGTTTCAACATTCCCACTCCCGCAGCCACCCAACCCGTTCCTAAAGCGAGGGATACAATTACCATCAGCCATCTAATTTCGAGTGTTTGTAAGACAGTGGGTAATAGGTTAATGAGCCAGGGGAATATTAAAATAATGCCATAAAAACTAATTCCTAGAGCGATCGCGACTAAACCGTATAGATTCAGGGTTTTAGTTTGAATGGGGCAATCTAAAATTTGTACTGCAGATTTGCACAGTACGCCGACAGATGAAGAACGAGGGTTGCTAAAACTAGTTTGTGGTAGGGGATATTTTAAAGTAATTGATTCTGATTTTATTTTTGCCGAGGAGTGGCTGCGTTTGTCCCACCAGCCAGCACATAGCATGACGTAGAAAGGAATAGCGGGAATGCTGTAGTAAATTAAGCGAGAAGAAAGGGGTAAAAATACTAAGACTGGTAGTACTGCTCCCACGCCCAACAAGAATACACCGTCGCTATTTTTGCGATCTAATACCGAAGGGTTGTCCCAAAATCCTCTGCGCCATTCGAGATAGGTAAATTTAACTATTGAGGGGAGAAATAACACCCAAGGAAAACACCAACAGGCTGTAATTGCCAAATAACCAACTGCGCTAATTTTCGAGACTTCATAGTCTGGAGGAAAACGGCGATCTAATAAGCGATCGAGATGTTCGTTGATAGCGAAATAATGCCAAAATCCAGGATTTGCCCGTTCTATAGCAATAAACCAGGGCAAAACTATCGCCAAAACCAATAATAAGCCTCGATCTAGTCTAATTCGCTGGATTATTTTCCAATCTTGGCGAACGACAATTAAAGCCAAACAGGTAAGCAGAGGAAAGACGATACCAATCAATCCTTTAGTGAGGACGCATAAAGCGAGGGAAACATAAGCACCACACCAATAAAATTGCGATCGCGGTTGGTATAAAGATCTCCAGAGAAAATAATTGCTACTGAGTAATAGCGTTCCTAGCAAAACATCAATTAAAATCTGGTGGGTAAAAATAAACCAGCCCAAAGTTACACAAAGCATTAGGGCGCAAGTTCTGCTAGAGTTTATCCCCCAAAGTTCTCTAGACCATTTCCAGGCGATAACTATACCCAACCAGCCCACTAAGGCAATTGGTAGTCTAGCAGCAAACTCTGTCGAACCAAAAATACTAGTTGTAATTGCAATTAGCCAGTAAAGGAGAGGAGGCTTATTGAGATAGGGCGAACCATTGAGATGAGGAGTAACCCAATCATTACGCCAGAGCATTTCTTGTCCCACCATGGCAAAATGCCCTTCGTGGGGTTCGTATAGACCATAGTTGCCAATGCCCACTAGCATTACTATTAAAGTCAGTAATAGAATCGAAATATCGATCCAGAACAAATTTTTAATAGCAAATCGCATTTTGTTGATTAACAAGTTTTTAGAAGGTTCAATTTATGAATTAAAGCTGTTAAAGCCGAATTATTTAATTACTTTATGATAAACATCTAGAATTTCTCGATAATGTTTTTCTGCACAAAACTGAGTTTTGACCTTTTCTCTTCCTTTTGCTCCCATTTCTAGAGCTTCGTCCCGATGTTGAGCCAAATAAACTAAGCGAGCGCGTAGTTCTATTGTATCTTGAGGGGGTATAATAAATCCATCTACACCATCAATAATCAACTCAGGAATACCACCAATATTAGTTCCAATTACTGGTCTACCATAAGCTAAAGATTCTAATACCGCTAGAGGACAATTTTCGTACCATTCTGAAGGCAAAATCGAACAGATGCTATTGGCAATAAATTCTTGTAGTTCTTTTCCTTTTTTGACACCCAAAACTTTGATATGGGTAATTCCGCGCTCCTCAATCCAAGCTTCGAGTTCCTGACGAGCGTTGCCATCACCTAAGATAATTAGAGGAACATCGGGAATAGCAGCAGCAGCTTCTACCAAAGTAAAAATGCCCTTAAGTTTTTCCAATCTACCAAAGTAAAGAAAGTATTCTCCCTGTTTTTGGGTAGGAACAACATCGGAGATATCGATAAAATTGTGAACTCTGGTCAGTTTTTCTTTGGGAACGCCTAATTCAATCAACTTGCGACGTTGAAAGTCACTAACGGTAATAAAATGATCTACGAGATCTACCGCTCCTAGCTGTTGGGAAACATAGGCTTCAACTGCACTCAATACCGAGCGAGATAAAGAGCCTCGATTACATTTTTTGATGACTGCTTTCCAAAAATTCTGTCCCTGACAATCTTCGCAGACTTCTCCATGAGAAATCATACTGTATATAGGACAAACCAATTTATATTCATGTAAAGTTTGAATTACGGGAATACCAGCATTCTGAAGAGGAGATAGTATTGAACTAGTCAATTGACCGTAGTAGATGTGGAGATGGGCAATTTGGGGTTGATTATCTCTAACTAAACGATCTATTGCCTTAGCTGCTGGTGCCGAATAAATAAAACGAGAAATATCTCTTAAACTAGGCTTTTCAAAGTTAACGCCTTCGGGAAAGTATTTTGACCAAACTGTTGGTTGATTTTGAGTTTGACTACTGGCAAAAGGAATAACATGATGTCCTTGTTTTTCTAGAAGCTCTCCCAAGGAAAAAAAATAACGATCCGATCCTCCCCTGACATAGTAATTTTGAGAAATATTAACAACAGATATTTTTTCCATAGTCCAGCTTATTTCCTGAGTAAGAACACTCCTATATTAAAAATTTAGAGC
>CAYXWE010000593.1:0-3286 GCA_964468145.1 uncultured Pleurocapsa sp. | reverse complement strand
GGTCATGTTACGATCGACCAATTAATTCCCTAAATCGTTTTGGGGTTTCCTTATAAAATAAATTTGCCAGATCGATTAGTAATTAATTGTTAGTTTTATTAGTTAAATTATGACCAACCTGAGCGTTAACCTAAATAAGGTAGCTTTAATTAGAAATACTCGTAATATTGGTATTCCCAGCATCGTGAAAATGGCAAAAATCTGTATCGATGCTGGTGCTAAAGGGATCACCGTTCATCCTCGTCCCGATCGACGACATATTAGACCAGGAGATGTTTACGATCTAATAGATGTAGTCCAAGATGTAGAATTCAACATTGAAGGCAATCCTTTAGAAGTTTCCTTTATGGAAATTGTCCGACGAGTCAAGCCTACTCAATGTACTTTAGTACCCGATACTCCCGATACTTTTACTTCTGATAGCGGTTGGGATTTAACTAAAGACAAAAAACGTTTAATTCCAATTATTGAAGAGTTACACGGTCTTGGCAGCCGAGTTAGTTTGTTTATGGATGCAGATCCCGCGCAAATTAGTCTTGTTCCCGATACTGGTGCCGAGAGAATCGAACTTTATACCGAACCCTACGCTACTGCCTATCGCGAAAATAAAGATCTAGAGACTACATGGCAACAGTTTGCCGATGCTGCTCAAAAAGCTCAAGAATTAGGTTTGGGAGTCAATGCAGGACATGACTTGAATTTAGATAATTTAGCTAAGTTCTGTACTATTCCTCATATTTTAGAAGTATCAATCGGTCATGCTTTAACCGCAGAAGCTCTGGAAATGGGTTTTCACAATACAGTAAAAGCTTATTTGAAAATTTTAAATTAGAAATCAATTCTAAATTCTAAACCCTGCTCTATAAAGCCCAGTCCTTTGTATAGCTGATGTCCCTTGGGTCGAGATGTTCTGCTGGTAGCAATTAGTTTATATAGCGTTCTGGGATCATTCGTGAAAACTTTTTTTTAATGAACCACGGAGCGGTGCGACTCCCTTCGGGTTCGTTAGTTGCTCCGAAACGGGAAACCCCCATGAGCGACTGCGCCCCTTCAGCTAAAAGCTAATAGCTAATAGCTAGAATCACCGCCAATCGCGATTGGCGGTGAGCCGTCAAATTGAACATTTCTCATTAATTTTTAAAAATTTATCTATTTCCGAATGAAACAACATTATTTCAATATTTAAATATTGCCAATTAATCGAGCTTTTCTTAACAAAAACTGTAGTGCGGTTTCTTCTCTAGTAATAATCTCGGCATTACCCTGCATTCCTGTTTGTAGCTTACACTGAAAGTTGTTTCTGCCGAAAGAAGCAGCCTCTGGAGTAACGGTAACTTTATAAAAATTACCACCAGACTGTTGGGGTAAAGAACTAGTTGAATTACCCTGATTACTATTTTGTGATGGAGTAACATCATTGGCTATTTTACTGACTGTGCCATTTAATACCCCATAATCAGGGTAAGCACAGGAAGATACTTGCATCAGCACGTTTTGCCCAATTTCTACTTTACCAATGTCCTCAGGAGATACAAAAGTATTGATGGCTAGGGCTTCACCTCTGGGAACAATTTGAGCTATTTCTTGACCAACTTGCACCAACTGTCCTGGGTTACGTAATTCGAGTTTGGAGATTTTACCTGTAGCAGTGGCATCAATTTCAGTGTTTTTTAGCTGTTTATTTATTTGCTCTAGTTCGCCCTCGCTTTGCTGTATTTGTCGCTCGATTTCTATCTGCTGCTGAATTAATGCTTCTTTTTCGCGGTTCAAACTTGCAATAGCTGTCAGACCAGATTTTTCTAATTGTCTAATTTGCTGTCGGGTTACTGCTACCTCCGCATCAGAAGGATCTATCTCAGCCCTTGCGGTATTTAATCCAGCTAGTGCAGCTTCTACTTCTTGCTGTTGTCGAATAACTTCTAGTCTAGCTTCGGCTAATTGTTCTTGGGCTAAGGCACCTTCCTTTGCCACAGACTGATATTGAATCAGTCTGGTTTTAGCTGCTTCTAAAGTTGCTTCGGCTGCTTTGAGTCTTGCTTGAGCCTCATCTAGTTGCCCCTGGGCTTGAGTGTTAGTATTTTCATAAGTACGTATATTTCCATCTAGTTGAGCTTTGGCAGCTAATATTTCTAAACTATTGCGATCGCGTTCGGCTATGGTTTGGCGATCCAGGCTTGCTATTTGTGAATTTAGCTGTGCCAGCTGAGATCTTTGTTGAGCAATATCTCTTTGAATGGTTCTTTGTTGACTTTTTAGCTCAAATGGATCGATTGTAGCCAGGATATCCCCTTTTTTAACTGTTGCTCCTGACTCGGTAGCTATATCAATAATCTGTCCTGCTATTTTTGCCTGAACCAAACGTACCTCACCCTTGGGGCGAATCGTAGCAGGGGCTCTTACTTTCGTTTTGTATTTAAGAACCGAACTTACGGGAATGACCAAAGCAATAATCACCATTACTGCCATCCCTCCCCAAGTAATCCATTTGCCAATGGAGGGAAGAAACTCTTCGACCTCAACTACAGATAAATTTTGTTCCAGTTGCTTGATGTTGATATTAGCAATTTTTGTTTGTCTATCTGAATTGAAATCAAGTTTTGAAGATGGATTTGGTCGATCTGCGAGTTTACAGGCATCTTGAGGATTCTTTTGTTTTGGGGGAAACTTCTGAGGATTGACTATGGGTGGATTAGATTTTGAAACCTGCTGTACTTTTTTCAGTAAACCCTTGCCTAGATAAGAACCTCCACCATGAACTGCCTCGATTGCAGATATTAAATCTGAAGAGGAAGTATATTTAAGAACGTAGCCGTCAGCACCCGTTGCAATGGTTTGTCGAACGTATTCTTCTTTATCGTGGGAGCTAATAACTAATATTTTTAATTTGGGGAATTTTTGAGACAAAATTTTAATTACCTCGATTCCATCCATGCCAGGCATTTCAATATCAATTAAGATTACATCTGGTTTTAAAGACTCCACTAGAGCGATCGCTTTTGCGCCATTTTCAGCCGTACCAACTATTTTGATTTTCTGTTGGTCAGATAATACTTCTTCAATCCTGGCACGAACTACTTGTTGGTCATCAACAATTAAAACATGGGTTATCAAAAGTTCTGTATTGTCTACTTCGGCTGCGGTAGAAAAAAAATTTGTCATTACTTAAATTGAAAATCATTATCCAAAAATATACCAATGGCGATCGCTTCTTAATGCAGTCGCTTATGGGACAAAGGGCTTGCCCGCATGTGACCCCCGCCGCGAGAGTGGAACATGCCGAAACAAG
>CAYXWE010000592.1:0-3289 GCA_964468145.1 uncultured Pleurocapsa sp. | reverse complement strand
GAAAGGAATTTTCGGCTGATAATGGTACAGAGAATTGTCGGATGCTTGAGTCTTTGCCATCGATCGCGATTAACCGATTAGAGCGATCGCTAATTAGATAGCCTTGGGGATAAGGGGTAATTAAAATTGGAGTTATCTCGATTGAAATACGCTGGAGATTAAATGGCTGGAGAGTAATGATAATTACGGTATTGGGGTTATTTGCTTCTGTAGCTAAAAGTCGGTCGGGAAATTGAGGATTGTAGCTTATTCGTTCTAGTTTGGTTCGTACTGTAAAGTTAATTATCCACTTGCCGTAATTGTTAAATAGATGGAACTCGGTATGTTGTTTTGGGTTGATATATATACCCAAACCATAGCGGTTGCTCAAAGCAATTAAACGATGCCATGGTTGGCGATTGATTTGCGATTGTTGGCGATCGCAGTTGGGTAGTTGATATATTTCCCAAATCGGTGTTTTGGACTTGTGGGGAATATAGGATACGGTAAACCAATTCCCTCCAGGTTCGATACTGCTAACTAAGTTGTTAGTAGGGAAAGTAATAATCGGTAGAAATGTCTGGGAGAAGAAATGAAATTGTTCGGAAGTTGTATCTAGGGGTAAATAGTATAAAGAGGATTGAGTCGTAACAAAACAACCTGAAGCTCTGATTTCGATCTCCTCAATGGCATTATCCAAAGGGATCGACCATTGCTCGATCCCCTGAGATAAACTACCGTCTGGGTAGCGATTTATCTTAAGACAATCTGCTTGACCTAAATATACTAATTCGTCTGCTGTTGCTAACTTATCTACCGACTTTGATAATGGTGCAGTAGATAACAAACAGAGCGATTGCAATAAAGATTCCCGATTAGATTCGGGTAGGGGCAAACTATAGTCTGTTGGTAAGATATCTTTTGCTAATTGTAGAGCGCGAGCCATGGCGGATGCGTCGCTAAATCTTTTTTGGGGTAACTTCTGGAGAGACTTAGCGATCGCTATTCGCACCATAAAAGGAACGTTTTCGGGAATAGTAGCTGTTTGGTTAATATGTGCAGCAATCAACTGTTTGGGTATTCCTGAAAAGGGACGTTCTCCCAATATTAATTCATAGAGAATGATTCCCGCTGCATAAAGATCGCAACTATAAGAATATTGACCGTAAAACTGCTCTGGAGACATATATGCAGGCGAACCCGTGTCTCCCATATTTATCTTGCGATCGCTTTGATATAATTTAGCAATGCCAAAGTCCGATATATGTGCCGTCCAAGTATTGCCTTCTAATTTGAGTAAAATATTTTCTGGTTTAATATCGCGATGAATAATGCCTTTAGAGTGGGCATATTGCAAACCTTGTAAAATATCTATTACTAATTTGAGACTTTGGTGGATAGTTAATTCCCACGAACTATCGAGGAGATCTCTTAAAGTACCCCCTTCATAATAATCCATTACCAAGTAACGGCGATCGCGATAGTGTTCCATAGCCTGGCAGCCAACAATGCGATCGTGTTTGAGGCTCGTAGAAAAGTGCAATTCTCGTAAAAAATCACTGGTAGACAAATGTTTTAGATTTAATTCTTTGAGAGCTAGTAATCTACCACTCCGACGTTCTATCGCAGCAAAAACTTTACCAAATTGTCCTCTTCCGATTAAATTAATTATTTTATAATTAGATTTTTTTTTCACTCCAGTTTGTAATCAACTATATAGCAATCCTATCTCAATCAAATAAATTATTGACCGCAACTTTTTCTATTTTCTCGTTACTATTTTTTGGTTCTTGTCGAACGAAAACTCTATCTTCAAGTTCTTGCTGCTGGTGTATTTTTAGAGTCAAATCTTTGGTTTCTTTATATTTATCTAAATTACCTTTTTCAAAATAAATTTTAGATGCTTTGCTCAGATCGAGAATTGCCTTTTGATTAATATTTACTTCATGATAAATTAAACCGCGATTGTGATAGGCTTTAGCGTGGTTATTAGCTAATTCTATTGTTTTACTAAAGTCTTCGATCGCTTTATTTCTATTCCCCAAACGTTGATATGCCAGACCTCTTTCAAAATGAGACTGGACTACATTTAGCCCCTCTTTGATATTTTGGGAGAAAATATTGATTGCTTGTAGCCCCCTCACTAATTTTCCCAGATCTTTGTGCTTAATATCTAAAGTTTCTAATTCCTTAGTGATTTTATGACTCAAACTATCTAGTTGTTTCAAAGATTTTTGAATTTTAATTAATTCTTGATTTGTATTATTAAAATTATTTTGCTCTGATTCTTTTAGCTTGGCAATCTCTTTGGCAGCAGAGCTTTGAACTCGCTCGATTATATCCTGTAGTTCGTTAATATCCGACTTATTTTTTTGAGATTCAGTTTGATGATTTATGGAAGCAACAGTTAATTTTTCTTGATTTTGGTAATTTTCTTTTACCAAACTTGAGAGCGCGCTTTGTTCTTTTAAAACTTCTGATTCAATTATTCTTTTAAGCCGTTGATGATTTAATAATCCAAAAGTTGCAGTTGCCGATAAGGGTATAGTTGCCCAGATAAACTGATCCAAAAATACGCTAGTAATCGAACCAACAATCGAACCGATAACAGCAGTAGTTTCTGCTGCATTTAGCCAGTGAGTATCTTTAGAAGTTGACGAATCCATAAAAGCAAAATTTAGTAAAAGAAAATAATCTTAGAAAGAAAATAATTTTAGAAAAAAAATATATTCAGCAAGCAAGAACAGCTTGATTTAATTGCAAAACTGGTTCGACTAAAGCAAATTCTTCGACTGTTAAAAATTGCTCGATAATCTTAGGCATAGTTGTATGAACTTTTTCTGTGATATGTTTTAATTTAAAAGCTTTCATCAGAGTTCGCTGCCAGACTAAAATATGTTCGCGCAAACAATCCAAATCATTAATTAGGAGAGCTGCATTAGTATTGCGCAGTACTATTCTGATATCTCTTCGGCACTTAAAGCTGACATCGCGAGTACCCACTTGAAAGATATCTGCCTGAATTTTACGCAGTTTAGCTTCTAAGCGAGCCATAATTTCGTCTTCGTTGTCGCGAATTTTCTCATAAGCACTCAGGCGCAATTCCACAGTAGCTACATAGTCGCGGACGAACTTTAGTTCTTGGGCGGTAGCATAGCGACCTTCTGCGGTTATACTCAATAGCTCTAATTGTTTTAACATTTTAGTATCTAATATTTAATATTTGGCATTGGTGTTTTTGTTTAAGATCGAGCTTCTTGAGTTTGACTCAAATATTCTCTTACCTGGTTTTGAGTTGTTTGCAGTTGAC
>CAYXWE010000591.1:0-3294 GCA_964468145.1 uncultured Pleurocapsa sp. | reverse complement strand
CGACCGCATCAAAGAGGCCTTGCTGGGCAGGAGCGCGTCCTACTGCTATTGTCATAATTTTTTAATCCTCTTGCTGAGATAAATAGACTGCAAGATCTGTTAAACTTGCGCGTTTCCTAACGAATTTTAAATCCGTAGGGTCGCTCGTTAAAATTTACTTTTCTATAATGCCCTAGGTAGCTAGTTCAACGTAATGTTGAGAAGTACCAAGATTTATAACACTTTACCAGATTTCGCAGCGAAATCATCTGTTATTTCATCAAGATAGTTTCTTAGGACTTTTACCTTGCAATCATTGCAATTTCGGTAAAAGTATAATGTTAACCTGTCTCAAAATAACACGAAAACACTGCAATTAGGTAATCGAGCTAGTTTACTGACTGAAAGTTGGGGTCAATGATACCCGAACAGAAGTCACTAAATTATTATTAGCAAAAAATTCACAAAATGACACATAAAGTAAAAATAAAAGGATGATTTTCTCTAGCAACTATTGGCTAAGATCGCTCTAGCGATCGAATAGCGGGCATCACAATTACTTGCTTCGATAAATTTGACAATTGCTCTTTATTTTTAAAAATTACCAAAACAACCAGTTAAATCAAAACATAATGACCACTAACGAAACTAAGCAGCAAACTCTACGACAAAACGTTTTAGGCTCTCGCAGAACGAGTAACATTGCTTGGGCTGTCATCGTAACGATGGGAGGTCTGGGCTTTTTGCTAGCAGGATTATCCAGCTATCTAAAAACAAATTTACTGATTGTCTCCGATACCAGTCAACTCCAGTTTATTCCCCAAGGAGTTGCCTTGACTTTCTATGGTGTTGCAGGTTCTCTGCTGGCAATATATCTCTGGCTGTTAGTAATTTGGAATGTAGGGGGCGGTTATAACGAGTTCGACAAAGAAAAGGGTCAAGTAACTATTTCTCGTATGGGATACCCAGGTAAAAATAGACAGGTTGAAGTAGATATTCCCATAGCAGAAGTCCAATCAGTAAGAGCAGAAATCAGAGATGGCTTAAATCCCAAGCGTTCTTTATATTTACGTTCTAAAAAGAAAAGAGATATTCCTTTGACTCGTGTTGGCGAACCTATTGCTCTTTCTACTTTAGAAAACCAAGGTGCAGAATTAGCCAGATTTTTGGAAGTACCCCTAGAAGGACTATAGAAAGGGATGAAGAACGAAAGAAACTATAGCAATTTTATTTGAGTTGCCAGCATTATCTAGCCCCAAAGTCATTACGGTTTTTACAAATGATCCGGGGTTGCTATAGTATGTATTTTTTCCAGTCTGTATGAAATTGAGTTACAACGGTCACAGTTATATGAACAATATTAGAGTCTGGATTTTTAACATGGCAAAAAAAATGAATACTTGGCTGGTAAAAATGTCTTTCTTGCTATTAATTAGCAGTTTGATTTTGGGGGGATGCGCCACATCAGCAACAGATGTTTCCCGATCGTCCGCATCATCTGATAACCTGGCAAATAGTCAATCGCAACTGGCGATCGCCGATAACAAAAATAGTAATAAAAATATGAGTAAGAATTTGCCTCAATTAGAAGGAATGGCGAAAGTTGAATTACAGGTTAATGGCTCGCCTATAATCATTGAAATAAATGGTACAGAAGCTCCCACCACTGCTGGTAATTTTGTTGATTTGGTCGCTCAAGGTGTATACGATGGACTGGTGTTTCACCGAGTAATCCCTGGTTTTGTCGCTCAGGGTGGAGATCCTCAAGGGAAAGATCCCAATTTTGCTGGAACTTTAGGCACGGGTGGCTATACAGACCCAGAAACGGGAACAGAACGTCGTATTCCCCTAGAAATTAAGTTAGAAGGAGAAGCTAAACCTACCTATAGCAAGGCGAAACTTCCTGGTAAATCCGTAGTGCTAAAACACGACCGCGGTGTAATTGCCATGGCTCGATCTGCCATGCCCGATTCTGCATCTTCTCAATTTTATATTGCTTTAGAAGACTTACCTTCTTTAGATGGGGACTATGCTGTTTTTGGCAAGGTAGTAGAAGGAATGGATGTGGTCGATGGTATCAAACAAGGCGATCGCATTGGCACGGCAAAAGTAATTGAAGGATTGGATAATCTTAAGAAATAAACTTGTTTTTGCATAAAATAGCGAGTCTTCTATTTAATAGTTGAAGAGCCAAAAATTTTAATTGCAAGCTGTATGAACGTTGTCGTAACCGGGATAGGCTTACTTTCTTGTCTCGGATCGTTACAGTCAACTTGGTCGAGTATTTTACAGGGGAAGTCGGGAATTAGGTTACAAAATCTTTTTACCGAGCTTCCCGTTTATCCTTTGGGTATAATTGGCGCAAGACAAAGCCAGATAGAGGACATTACCGCTCAACTTTTACGGGCTACTTTAGAAGATGCAAAATTAGATACCCCTTTATCTGAGTGTGGAGTAGTAGTCGGATCTAGTAGAGGATCTCAGGCAAGTTGGGAAAAATTAGCGACTCAAAGACAGAGTGAAAATAATCATTCTGATAATTCAATTGACAACTGGCTTTTTACCCTACCCGATCGCAGTGCGATCGCTTGCGCTAGATACATTCAAACCACCGCACCAGTGCTAGCACCGATGGCTGCCTGTGCCACAGGAATGTGGGCATTAGCTAGGGGATACGAGCTAATTAAAACCCGACGATGCTCCCATGCGATCGTAGGAGCAGTAGAAGCCCCTATTACACCTCTTACTCTGGCTGCTTTCGATCGCATGGGAGCTTTAGCCAGAACAGGATGCTATCCTTTTGATAAAAATCGAGAAGGTTTGGTTTTGGGGGAAGGAGGAGCGATGTTTGTTTTAGAGACAGAACAACTAGCTCGTAAACGCCAAGCTAAAATTTACGGTACGATTAAAGGGTTTGGTTTGACTTGCGATGCCCACCACATTAGCTCCCCTCAGACAGTTGGAGGCAGTGCAGCGAGGGCAGTTAAACAGGCTTTGGAACGCGGTAATTTAAAGCCAGAAGATATTGATTATATTCACGCTCATGGTACGAGTACTATTCTGAACGATCGCCATGAAGCAGAATTGATTAAACAGATTTTTTCTCAAAGAGTAGCAGTAAGTTCTACCAAAGGTGCTACGGGACACACCTTAGGGGCATCGGGCGCGATCGGTACTGCTTTAACTTTGATGGCATTGGATCGGGGTTATTTACCTTCCTGCGTCGGTTTAAAAAATTCTGAATTCGATCTCGATCTTGTTACTCGATCGAGAGAAGTAGTGGCAAATCATGCTTTGTGCTTTAGTTTTGGTTTT
>CAYXWE010000590.1:0-3299 GCA_964468145.1 uncultured Pleurocapsa sp. | reverse complement strand
ACATACTCTTCTAGTTCGGTTGCCATTTCATCAAACAGTTCGTGTAGTTGGTAAAAGTCCATTCCTTTTACATTCCAGTGAGCCTGTTTGGTTTGGGTCTTAAGATCTAGTGTCGCTGCAAGAGTTTGATTCAAAATCTCAATTTCTTTGACTCGAATATCCTCAGGAATATCGAGGCGAGTACTATAAAGTTTTTGCTTAGAAACAGTAGAAACCATAATTTAATTCTCCTTTGTATTGATTAATTTTAGAAAATCTAGCCTGTATGATTCAAGTAATAATTGATTTACCCAAAGGCAATATCTAGAAACATCATCGCTACGAACCCCGTCATAATACCTAGAGTACCTTCTTGTGCGGTGCTTTCGCGGTCTATTTCGGGGATGATTTCGTCCACAATCACAAACAACATCGAACCTGCTGCGATCGCCATTCCCCAGGGCAAAAATGCTTGACCAAAATTTACTATACTTGCCCCTACTACTCCACCAACAGGTTCGACTAAACCAGTTAATAACGAAATCCCTAGAGCATATTTAACAGAATAATCAAGTTCTCTTAGTGCCAAAGCGACAACTAAGCCTTCGGGCATATTTTGTAACCCAATTCCTAAGGCTAGGGGCAACCCATGACTAATACTCCCATCGCCAAAACCTACCCCTACTGCCAAACCTTCGGGGAAATTATGAATCGTAATCGCAACGATAAATAGCCAAATGCGTTGAAAATTTTCTGTGACTCTTCCTTCTGCACCTTTATTGAAATGCTCGTGAGGAAAGTAGTTGTGCATTAGCCATAGTAGACTCGCGCCCAAAACCATGCCAGTGCTAATAATTAATGCGGATTCTGTTTCAGAGTAGCCTAGAGTTACTGCAGCTTCTTTACCAGGAACAATCAGGGAAAAGGCAGTTGCTGCTAGCATTATGCCCCCTCCCAATCCTAATAAGATGCCTTGCCATTTTTTGCCTAAGTTGGCAGTAAAGATAATGGGTAATGCTCCCACCGCAGTAGCCAAACCCGCACCCAAACTAGCGATCGCACCAAGATATATCGTTCCCATAATTTTTGAGTAGGAACACCATTGTTAAATGTTCCTACATAATTGAGGTAGTTATTTTGATTCTTTTAAGTAAGCCAACATAGTATCTGCATCGGATACTTCAAAAGGATCTGTAGGGCAGTTATCGCCAAAATCAGGCTCGGTGAATATCTTTTCGATTTTCATGTCGTTAACCAACATCGAATAACGCCAAGAGCGCATACCAAAACCTAAATTGTCTTTGTTGACTAACATTCCCATTTTACGGGTAAACTCACCGTTGCCATCAGGAAGCAAAAATACGTTTTCGACTCCCTGTTGTTTGCCCCACTGGAACATTACAAAAGCATCATTGACAGATATACAGATAATTTGGTCTACTCCCAAAGCTTTGAATTCTTCGTAGTGTTTTTCGTATCCAGGTAAATGAGTAGAAGAACAGGTAGGAGTAAACGCACCAGGAAGAGAAAAGACGATTACTTTTTTGCCTTTAAAGATTTCTTCTGTAGTCAAATCTTGCCAGCGAAAAGGATTTGGTCCTTCAACGGATTCGTCGCGAACTCTAGTTTTAAATACTACGCTTGGTACTGTATCTCTCATTATTGGTTTTGCTCCATGAATTTCAATATATAAATCATACTCATAACGACTATGAGTTGTCAAGTATTATTTATTTATATAGCACTACGTATTTTGGTGTTTGACACTTATTACTTAATGACGAGTTACTTATTACTTACGAACAATCAAATAAACTTGTCTTAACATCACTTTGTACGGCTATAGTCATTTCATTTTTAAATATAAAAAACGCCTAGATAAAATCTAGACGCTGGAATAATCAATCTCAATTAATCGAAGCTATATGCCAAGTAGCGAGACAGTCGGCCAATCGCGGATACCGCGACCTATTTTGCAGAGATAATCTCTGTATATTACAGAGCGTTAGCACCTGCAACTACCTCAGAAAGTTCTTGAGTAATTGCTGCTTGTCTTGCTTTGTTGTAGGACATAGTTAAAGTACCCATCAACTCTGTGGCGTTGTCACTAGCATTGTTCATAGCAGTCATTCTGGCTGCAAGTTCGCTAGCTGCTGCTTCTTGTAAAGAACGCAAAATTTGATTGTTGAGATATAAAGGTAGTAAAGCATCCAAAATTTGAACGGGATCTTGTTCAAAAATTGTATCTTTGGGATACTCTTCTACTTCTGAAGTTACGCTATCTCTTTCTACACCAAACTGACCGCCTTTAGTAGTTAGACGGAAGATTTCATCGTCTTTGACTTCTAACCCTTGAGTGCTAAGAGGCATCAATGTTTGAATTACTGGCTTAGAAGCAATTAAAGAAACAAATTTAGTATAAATAAGTTCTACTTTGTCTACTTCTTCGGCTAAGAAAAGAGACAGTAGTTCCTCACCAATCTCTGATGCTTCAGATGCAGTAGGAATTTGCTCTAGACCAACAAATGTTTTTTCGGTAGGAGCGTTGCGGAGGTCATTAGTAAAGTATTGAACGGCTTTACGTCCAATTAAAACGTAAGTGTATTCTATACCTTGCGCCGTTAATTCTTTAGCTCTATTTTCTGCACGACGGATGACGTTAGTATTATAGCCACCGCACAAACCGCGATCGCCACTAACAACAACTAGAGCTACTTTTTTGACTTCTCTTTGTTGGAATAAAGGAAGATCGACATCTTCAAACTGAAGTTTGCCTTGAATGTTATAAAGAACCTGCGCCAAACTATCGGCAAAAGGGCGAGTAGAGTTTACTTGCTCTTGTGCGCGACGGACTTTAGCAGCAGCCACCAAGCGCATTGCTTCAGTGATTTTTTTAGTATTTTTTACCGACGCGATGCGATCGCGAATCGCTTTTAAATTAGCCATATCTTTAATTAGGGATTAGGGGTTAGGGATTAGGGATTAGGGATTAATACTGAAAAGTTTGTCTTTGCTATTTTCCCAGTATGTGTGGCGAAGCACACGCCTTTGTCAATCCCCAGTCCCCAATCACCAGTCATAAACTATGCTGTTGCCATGAAGGACTGTTTGTATTCGTTAATCCCTTCTTTCAAGAGATTTTCTGCTTCATCAGTTAGTTTTTTCTCAGAAGCAATGATTTCACCGTATTTGCCTTTGCTGCTACCTAGATAGTCGCGCAATCCTTGAGCGAATTCGCTGGCTTTGTCTACAGGTACTTCATCCAAGTAACCGTTTAGACCAGCGTATACTACTGCAACCTGTTCTGCTACGGAAAGAGG
>CAYXWE010000589.1:0-3306 GCA_964468145.1 uncultured Pleurocapsa sp. | reverse complement strand
TGACCAGTAAAGAGAATCATCCAAGCCCATCTGACAAAACTAAACATAATCGCAAGTTGCCATATCATTCTGAAAATGAATTTGATAAAAATATTCCGTCCTGGGCAGATGAAATTGCCAATAAAGCTCGTAAAAAAACAGCTAGTAGAAATAAACCTAGCTCATCATATAGATTCAAAAAAGGAGATGTCCAATCTGATTCCATCAGGGAAAGAGAGCATAAGAAACCTGCTCCGATAGTAAAATCATTTAATAAAATAAAAACGTCCACTACTATTTTAGATAACGGAGGTACTAATAATGCTAACTATTTCGTAGTTCTTCTTATTATTTTGTTTATAGTGGCAGGATTCGCTTTTTTCCCATTTTGGATAGTGGCAGGAGCTATGGTGTATGGTCTAATAAATGACCGATAGAGCATTTAAGACATAACTTAAATATTCAATGAACCTGGAGTCGATCGACACAGACGTTTTAGAATTCATTTCTGTAATAGTCTGTAATATAGCAAATTAACTAATCCTAAAAAAAAAAGTAGGTACGCTTATCTGCTCGATCCCCATCGTATAGTTAAAATTCAAGCAAAAGAACGTTCCTGTAAAAACTATACGAGGGGATTAGTATGGATACTGATTTCAATCATGAATCGAACGATTCAAATAAAGAATACGAGGAGATTCTAAAGAAAGCAAAGCAAAAGGAAGAAGCGACGAAAGAGGCTGGGAAAAAAGCAGTAGAGCAACTAGTTGATGAACACATAGAAGGGCTAATTGAAGTCACTGAGACTATCATTTTAAAACAAGATGATGGTAAAGAACTTTTAAGCAACAATATTGCCAAAGCTTCCCAAGTGCCAGAGGCAGTAAGGAATGAGCTAGTCAGTTTGCATGTGCGTATTAAAACTGTTGTGGAGGAAGTTGCGAAGAGAATAGAGCAGGACAAATATCAATCTTGTGCCGATGCAATAAAAAGAATGAGACTTTCAGCTTCGCAAACTAAAGACGCGCTTGACTTAGTAGATGCTGACAAGAAGATGAATATCTCCTGCCAAACACTCAAGATTGTGACTGAGGTAATGTCTCATGTGAATCAACATATTATCAAAAAAATTGAGGAGGCTCAATCTTCTGGTGATAGGGCTAAAGAAATGAGGCTTGTAACCATGAGTTCTGTGGTTGGATATGAAATGAATGACCTAGTCATCAACTTTATCGAAAACTTTCAGTTACAAGGAAAAGATGACATTTTAAAAATTGAACAAGAGGTAAACAAGAGATTTGAGCGGTTTAACAAGCAAAAAGACAAACTTCGCGCTGATGCTAATAAGCCTGAGATTCCTGAAAACTATCGAAATAGAGTTTTAGCGCAAGCCGATAAACTCGAAGAGTCTGCTACTCTTGTTCAAGAAGAATGGGCTAAATATCTCGGCAAGGTAAAACAACAAGAAGAAGGTGTACATAAAATGGGTGCGCTCTTACCATGCCTTAAGCTGTCTAAGGATCAGACAGAGTTACAACTACTGGTTTTAGATGTTGTGCAAATATTATCCATTCTTCGAGATAGCACAAGCTTTATGGAAGATTCTGCACAAGATTTGTTAGATATGGAAATAGTTTCCGTAGATGCCGAAAGAGTTCGTCGATTGATGGGACTTTAAATTTTTTCCACAGAAATCAGATATTTTTTGGTAAATGAGGAATAATGCTAAATCCGATTACCAAAGTATGCTTTAAGTCGAAACTTAGAACTGAGCTAAAACCTTTCTAACGAATGACGAATGACAAATGATTTCACATAAATTTTAAGTGTTGTATGAAAACAGGATTTAGTATAATACGTGAGCGATCGCTACATAACTGCGATCGCCCATTAACTGTAACTAACTGAAATCATAATTACTCCGACTATACCATCATCGGCGTTTTCAGCCGACATTAAATGAAACTATAATTTCTGGGATATTAATCCTGAAGAGTTCTCTGTAGAGACTTAGAGAAAACAATTCATAGTTCTGTGTTTCTCCCTATTTATTCCTGCAGTAGATATTTAGAAAACATCAATAATCCAACAATACTCTAACCCATTCAGGAGGTGGGGAAATAGGATTTTTCAGGCGATCGAGTAGCATCAAGGCAACCAAATGCACCGCAAATAAATAAACCAAATTATTAACTACAATCAAACCCAAAGCTAAGGCTTGAATCAAGACAAAACTTGGTTGCGCCAAAATCCCCAGTTTGAAAAACAGCCAGTCTGCTACCTCGGTAATTTGATTAATTACATATACCCACAAATTTTCACCGACTAAGATTGAAGTCAGCCAGAAACGGAAAAACATCCCCAGAGATCCCAAAACAGTACCAAAAATAATAGAAAATAACCAGCTAATTTTTCGTTGCCAGCAAGCCCCCAACAGTACGCCCATCAAACCATAAGGTATTAAAAATACGATACTGCGGGTTGGCCCCATCAAAACTAAAAGTAACAATCCCGATACAATCGCTGCCATCCAAGAGGCGCGGCTGCCTCGCCTGAGATAGATTAGGGCGATGGGAATCGGAAAAAACAGTTTTAGTACGGGGCCACCAACAGGAAAATAATAATGAATCAGCCAAACCAAACTAGCTGCGCTGGCCAAAAATGCTGTTTCGACCATAATTACCGTATCGCTAGAAGTTGTAGTTGTTTTTCGAGGTTTGGCGGTTGAAGATCTGATATTAGATTGAGAAAGATCGTCATCGTCTAGATCGACCCAGTTAGTCTCATCATCATTAGCCGATCCTCCCTTATTAGATAAAGC
Organism: uncultured Pleurocapsa sp.; assembly: GCA_964468145.1. Lineage (GTDB taxonomy): Bacteria > Cyanobacteriota > Cyanobacteriia > Cyanobacteriales > Xenococcaceae > Waterburya. The sequence continues at coordinate 506 of CAYXWE010000589.1, read as the reverse complement.
GTTTTTACGGTCTTCTATGGACATAAAGTTATTTAATTGGTCAAACCAATAAAAATGGTTGAAAAATCAGTCAGATTCAGCAAATAGTCTCTTCTAAAGCAGGTACGTCTGGAATGCGCATCGAATCCGCATTTCTTTGGATTAGTCCTTTTTTCTCTAACTTAGTCAAGACTCTGGTGACAGTTTCTCTAGCTAGTCCACTCAGGCTACTAATTTCTCGATGAGGAAGATTGGGAATTTCTGTACCTTTTTCGCCTTCTGTTCCTTGTCCTTCAATCAGAAATAGTATCGCATCTGCAACCCTAGAAATGCTACTAGCTTCTCGTAGCTGCAGTCGGCGATTTACCTGACGCAAACGTTTTGCCATAAGTTGAACCAGACGTACTCCAGCCAATGGCTCGGTATTTACTAGGTTAACAAAGTCTTCTGCTGGTATTCTACCAATTAAAGTCTTGGTCAAGGTAATAGCATCAGTCGAGCGAGGCATTTTGTCCATCGCTGCCATT
>CAYXWE010000588.1:0-3327 GCA_964468145.1 uncultured Pleurocapsa sp. | reverse complement strand
CTATAACCTATAACCTATAACGTTTTTTGCTATTTACTAATAAAAACTAATGACTAATAACTAATAACTAATGACTAAATTTTTACTCAACATATCGATTATTTTAGCCAGCTTAATTATCAATCCATCAGCTATAGCTAATACAGTAGAAGTAAGTGGTGGCGGTGAATGTGAAGGGGAGATTACTGCCGATAATCTCAATGGTAAGGTGGTTTGCACCTATAGCAACGGCGATCGCTTTGAAGGGCAGTTTGTCGATGGCAAGAAACAAGGACCAGGAACTTATACTTTCGCTAACGGTGGTAAGTATGAAGGAACTTTTGCCGATGATGCGATCGCAGGGAAAGGAGTTCGCACCTATGCTAATGGCGATCGTTATGAAGGAGAATTTAGCAACGGACAGCCCAATGGACAAGGAGTTTATACTGGTGCTGATGGCGGACGCTTTGAGGGACAATTTGTTAATGGCGAACCCAGTAGTAACGGGACTTTTACCTATGCTAACGGCGATAGTTGTTCGGGAACGGTCACGGGCGGTCAACTAAATGGCGAGGGCAAATGTAACTACAGTAATGGTGACACCTATCAGGGAGAATTTGGTAATGGTAAACCTGAAGGACAGGGAACATATAATTTCACTAGTGGTGGCAACTATCAAGGTACTTTTGTTGCAGGGGAGTTTAGCGGTCAAGGTGTGAGGCAATATGCCGATGGTAATACTTATGAAGGAGAATTTGCTAATGGTCAACCATCGGGGACTGGAATTTATAGTTTTGCCGACGGTAGTAAATATCAAGGCGGGATGAGTCAAGGGGAATTTAGCGGACAGGGTACGTTTACCGAAACTTCTGGCAATACTTATCAGGGAGAGTTTGCAGGGGGTCAATACAATGGTAGCGGTGTCTATACTTTTGCCAATGGCGATCGCTGTGAGGGAACATTTAAAGACGGACAGCTAAATGGCAGTGCTACCTGTGACTACAGTAGCGGTGATACCTATCAAGGAGAATTCTTAAACGGTCAAAAACATGGTAATGGTGTTTATACTTTCGCTGATGGTGCAGTAGTTGAAGGGACTTGGAATGGCGATGAATATCAACAATAAAAAACAGTTTCAACCGTTTTGACATAAAAGCTCGTACTCTGCCTCGGAAATAGTCAGGGTCATAGGAAATTGATAATTAAATAATTAATTTTTAGATTAATTATACTTTTGAGAAGAAGTAAGAGATAGTTCAGTTTTAGAGTCAAGCGATCGCAGCACCCAAAGGCGTAGCGATACCTGCAATCAAATCTCTAGCTGCAAAAACTCTTCCCTGAATTTCTGGGGATACTTGCGACATCCAGATTCCTTGACTAGAACTACCAGGAAAAGGCGAACAAAAACCACTGACAACCGCAGCAATTAATTTACCCGTCATACTTTGCGTTACCGAGAGTAAAATTAACCCTCCTTTCCAGATGGCATTGCCTACTAACAAACCATTAATTCGCTTTTTCGGTAAATTCCAAATGCTCATGGTCGTAGCACCTAGTACTCCACCGATGCCAAAAGTAGTTAACAATCTGCCCCATACCGTCGGATCGTTATTACTACGAGCTAATACCATTGCAGGTAAGATAGCAAAATTAAAGCTATCGATAAAAAAGGTTATTGATAAAAACACTAGGATTGCCAGCAGGCTGCGATGTTTCAACAAATAACGTAAACCAAAACTTATCTCTCCCCATCTCCCCGTCTCCCCATCTCTCCGTCTCCCCGTCTCCTTTATAGGTTGGGGAATAGTAACTACCGAAAGAGTTGCGATCGCCAGAACAAAAGTCACCAGATCGATAATCAAAATTCCTTTTAAACCAATTACGGAATACAAACCGCCAGCCAAAGCGGGGGCGAGGATAAACGCGCCAGACATTTGAACCGAATTGAGCGCAGTTGCTCGATTGTATTGCTGTGGGGGAACGAGTAAAGATAAAGAAGCAGAATAAGCTAGCCCTTGGATGAAGCCAAACAGACTATTAACCGCTGCGGTACAGTATAGATGCCAAATTTGCAGATTATTAGTTAAAAATAGCAGTAAAAGCGCAATAGTAGATATCCCCGCTACCAAATCGCCGAGTATCATTAATAACTTACGATTAAAGCGATCGACTAATACTCCTGCAAATAGAGAAGCAATTACTCTAGGAGTATGGACAAAGAACATAATTAAAGACAAAGGGGTTGCTTGTCCCGTAACCTGCCAAGCCCAGATAGTGATAGCGAAATTGGTCATTTCCGAACCAAGCAGAGAGGCTAATTGACCGATCCAGATAACGAGAAATTTACGCACAATTTACAATTAAGTTAAAACTCAAGTTGAAGGAAAAATTAAAATGCAAACCGTTACAGTTGCCGAAGCTGCCGAAAAACTAACCGATTTAATTGATGCTGCACTGCGAGGAGAAGAAATTGTGATTACTAAAGGCGATCGCATCATTCAACTTACCCCAAAACAACCTGTTAAAAACCGCAAGCCTGGTAGTGCTAAAGGTCAAGTTTGGATGAGTGACGATTTTGACGAACCATTAGAGGATTTTAAGGACTATATGTAATGAAATTTTTGATTGATACCCAATTTGGCGATTGTGGTAGTAATAAATTAAGACTCATAGGAAGCTAAATAATATTTATTTCAATAGCCTACTTTCCGATTTTATTCAGGTGGTAATAACTGTTGTTCTAACTCTTTCAAATAAAGTTCCGTACCGATCGCACCAGGCAAGCCCGCACATAAATAGGTGGGAATAAAATAAACCCGTCCTGCTTTACTGGCATCCATAGACTGTGCGATCGCATTATTCTTCCAAGCTTGTTTTATTTTTGATAATTGATTGCGTTCAAAGTTGTTGAGTTTTTTTCCTTCAAAGTCATAACCAAAGACAATAATCGAGTCGGCATTTAGTTGAGGTAGAGTTTCAATTGAAATCGGGGGTGGTGGTGTATTGGGTTTCGGATTTTCCACTCCAGGGATGGGAACTTGTTTAAAGCCTAGTTGTTCGGGTAATGAAGTACAGCTTGTGTGAGAGTCAAGGGGAAGAATTTCTTTGAGTTGTGAGGAAGTAATTAATAAAATATTGGGGTTTTCAGCTACTACGGGGGCAAAGGCTTCACGGGCTGCTGCAATCTTTTGTTCGGTTTCGGATAATAGTTGTTTCGCTTGCTGAGTGCGGTTTACCGCGGTGGCGATCGCTTTAAGATTATTCTCTGTCTCTCCATATTTCACCAGTATTGTCGGGGCAATCTGGGATAAAGTATCGTAATTCTGGGCGTTAGCTGCAAGACCAATA
>CAYXWE010000587.1:0-3328 GCA_964468145.1 uncultured Pleurocapsa sp. | reverse complement strand
AAATCAAAAACAGGGATATAAAGAAGCCAAAGTAGGTGTTATTTTCTGGAGCAAAGACCATCAAAAAGTTAAGAGACAAAGAGGCAAAATACGTCATCGAGAATATATAGCGACCCTAAAATCACGTAAGGAATTTAGAGCTAGAGAAGTACAATTAAAGGCAAGTTAGCGTGATTATTACCATAATTTATTGGTCTTGTTAATTGAATAGTGGTCACAACCAAACAACGACAGCAATTGGATTTAGCTGAGAGGATCGCACAAGTACAAGGTTTGATTGATGAAATCAATCGAGAGATTGATTCGATTCAAGCCAACTTCAAAGTTGCTTTACCTACAGCAACTATTATTCGTTTTCGAGCAGTTGGCTCTGGCGGGGCTTACTGGTATTACAAATGGCAATCTCCCCAACCGATATTTGTCACCAAGAATGGCAATTCTTCTCGTTATAAATATATTGGCAAGGCAGGTAGTCCAGCTTTTAATGAAGCTGTAGAAATGTATCGTCATCGAACTCATATCTCTTCTCTACAACAAGTACTTCATACATTGGAATTAGCCAGACTAGATTTAGTCGAAGAAGCTGCCAGAATCAATGAACGCTCGTAAATTTAGAGTTGGGTTTATTGTTATCGTATGATGCACGCTAACTACTCCCTTTTTCCCCACACCTTTTTTCGTTCACCCAGCCAATTCGTTGACAATTCATGTTGATTTCGATAAGTTTGTTTGTTTAACTTTGACGTTTTTCAAGTCATAAAAGTTGACGGTTACTATTAAAAATTAGAGATTATTTTAGGTATTTATGGCGTTGGTGATTTTAGGAATGAAGCTCATAAGTAACTTTTCCGTAGCTCTTAGCTCTTAGCTCTTAGCTCTTAGCTCTTAGCTTTTTCAAGATATTAAAAAAATCCAAATAAGCATAAATCATACCTCGATCCAGCAACGCCGTATTTATTAATAGTTAATACTATGGTTAATAAATACCTATATCATTCTTTATATCTAAAGATACTAATAATAGCATTGTGATGAAAACTAAATCTAGTTTTCATCCCTATAGTATCAGTAACCCTTGTAGCGATCGCATAGCAGAGGCTTTGCCAGATCGCCTTGGGGTTAGTCTAAACTAAAGGATTAAAAAAGCTCGCGCCATAATTAGGACAAGAATAAATCGTGTTCGATTAGGAAACTTGGGAAATTGTAAGTCTCTAGGAGATGGAATAAGCGAGCTTAAAATCAAGTTTGGTGCGGGATATCGAGTTTATTTTGGGCAGTCAGGAAAAAAGATCGTAATTTTGCTATCTGGAGGAGATAAGAGCAGTCAGAACCAAGATATAAAAGAAGCAAAAAAATATTGGCAAGATTATTTAGAAAGAGGAAATGACTAGAGCAAGAAGTTACAAGGAAGATTTACTCATAGCCCTAAGAGATCCAGAAGAGGCGAGAGAATATCTAAATGCAGCATTAGAAGATGAGAATCCAGAAATATTTTTGCTGGCATTAAGAGATGTAGTAGAAGCAAATAGCACGATGAGTGAGGTGGCAAAAGGAACTAATCGTAATCGGGAAAGTTTATACAAAACACTCTCGAAAAAAGGAAATCCTCAGTTAAACAGTGTAAAAAGTATTCTGAGTAATTTGGGTTTTAAACTAGCTGTGGAAGTAAATTAGTCTTAAGAGAAACAAGCAAAGAAGAAAAAAGGAGTGGGATTGCCTTCATTAATCGATCGCGATCGCGATCGATTAATGAAGCGAACTAGCTGGGGTCTGGATTATAGGTAATAACCTCTGCGGCTTAAATTGCATTGAGTCTCAAACATCGCCTTAGCTTTATTTTCCAGAATATGTATCTATTATAGATTTATATCTAGTATGAGTTTCTTTTACATTAAAGAATACCAAGTAGATCGACCTTTACCATTTCGAGCTAGCTTTTTCATCTCAATCAATTCATTAATTCGTGTTTTAATAGTGCTGCGACTAGCCCCCGTATAGTTTTCTATCTCTTTAGTAGTTATTCTCCCGTGTTCTTTTGCTAGTTCCAAAATACTGACAGACAATTGAGGAAGGGAACTTCTCATAATCTTTTCCCTCTCTAATTTAGTTTCCAAACGGTCTTTTTGTCGTTTGAGAGAATGTAAGACAAAGACTAACCAAGGATTCCAGTCAGGTTCGTTAACATCTAAACTTTTTTGAGTGCGCCGTAGAGCAAGATAGTAACCATCTTTGTTGTCTTCAATAACTGTTTCTAAAGAGCTATATGGAACGTAAGTATAGCCACTTTTTAATAGAAGTAATGTAGTTACAACCCTTGAAAGGCGACCATTACCATCTTGAAATGGGTGAATAGCCAGAAAGCGAACGATGAAAATAACAATAATTAATAAAGGGTGTAGTTGTTTATCGGTATAACTATCTCGCGTCCACTCAACTAGTTCTCTCATCAATATTGGGGTCATCATGGTCGAAGCAGTCATAGACAAGATTCCCAAACTTTTGCCATTAGCATCAAAAGCTTCTATATGATTATCTACCGATTTATATTGTCCGCGATGGGAATCATCTTTATTGCTGTACTGCAACAATATTGAGTGTAACTGCTTAATGTAATTTTCTGTAATCGGTATGGTTTCCCAGCTATCAAACAAAATCTGCATTACATCGGCATAACCCGCAACTTCCTGTTCGGCGCGAGTTGTAAAAGATTTGTTATCGATATTACTCAGTAATGTTTCAATGGCGCGATCGCTTAATTTTGCCCCTTCTATCCGAATCGAATCTATCGGTCAAACCGACTCGAAAGTTGGAGAAATCTCTTTTTCCAGTAGCATAGAGTTGGAGCAGTTCATCAAAGGTAATCAATTTGCTCATAGTTCAAATTCTCAAATAATTGATTCTATTACTAGTGTTAATACTACTGCACTAAATTTATGGAATAGTAATCTTGAATCCTCCACTCAACTAGACATCGATTTCCAAATTACCGACCTTCCCACAGGACAACTAGCCGAAGCTACCATCACAGATTTCGACGATAATGGAACACCCAACTCAGGAACAATCCTAATCGACTATGATGCCAATGGTGTCGGCTGGTTTATCGACTCCACACCATTAGATAATTCTGAATTCACTGCCCAAAATACAGACAGTTACCTCCTTACTTCTGCGGAGTCGGAAGCGTCGGGTAAATACGATCTACTCACTACAGTTCTACACGAACTGGCACACCTGTATGGATTTATCGAAGGGTATGACAGATTCGATCGCCTTGTATCATCACGATGGGGTGAAGTCGTCTTTGATGGCTCGCATTTGGATAAAG
>CAYXWE010000586.1:0-3339 GCA_964468145.1 uncultured Pleurocapsa sp. | reverse complement strand
ACGATAGACAAGGAGCGCAGAATAATCGATCCTTGTTGTACACTAGATTTTGCTCATGCTTGAGGTGCTAAACATGGAGATAGAATACCCAGAAGATTTAAAATATCTAGATAGTCATGAATATGTTCGCTTCGATGGCGAAATTGCGACAATTGGGGTTAGTGCTTTTGCCCTAGATCAGTTAGGCGATGTGGTTTTTTTAGAGCTTCCTGAAGTTGGAGATGCAATAGAAACAGGAGAAACTTTAGGAACAATTGAATCGGTAAAAGCAGTAGAAGATCTTTATCCGCCAGTTTCAGGGACAGTAATAGAGCGCAATGAAACCGCGATCGATGCTCCAGAAACTCTGGCAGAAGATCCTTATGGAGAAGGATGGTTGCTCAAAGTTAAGGTGGATAACCCCGATGACGAACTAGAAGACACTCTTTCTGCTGCGGAATATCGCGCTCAGGTAGAAGGAATGGATAGCGATTAGATAAGAATTGACCAAACAATTATAAAGAGCGTAATTCGGGCTGTCATTCTGCATCGAGGTTTCCTCGCTCCGTCGCCCTCAGTAATTCGTAATTCGTAATTAATGGGTACAAGCGATCGCTAAAATTCAGATTTTTGGTGGTTTTTAATCAGTGGTGAGTCTCGAAGCTCCCCACTGATTTTAATTACGAATTATCAATTATCAATTGGAGCGTAGCAACTCGATACAAATCATAATACGCTCAGAAACATACGTATATATTTATAGATTTTCGATAGGGAATTGCTGGGTTATTTCAAATCATACATACAGCGTTAATCGTGTTTGCCATCTAGCGATATCAATAGCTTTTAATTTTTAATTGTTGTCTGGGAAGAATATAAATATAACTCTTATCGCAAACTAGACTCTATTCTCGCACCATAAATTTATGACAACAGAAATTAATGTTGTATTTGAACAGGTTAGCGATCGCCTGGAACAGTTAGGTAATGGCGTTGCTGATTTGGCTCAAAATCATGCAGATATTTTAGATAGTCCAGCTATCCAAGATTCTTTATTAAAGTTTCGACAGGCTTACCAAGAATCTTCCGCCAGATTGGCCAATCCTAATTTTACTATTGCGACTATTGGCACAACTTCTTCGGGTAAATCAACAATTGTTAATGCACTAATCGGACGTAAAATTGCTCCGATTGAAGCAGGAGAAATGAGTGGCGGAATTTTAACCATCCAGCATTCCCAAGAATTCAAATTATTAATCGACGAAACAGAAGGATCGCAGTGGTTGACAGGGAAATGGAAAAATATCAGTGAAAAGGAAATATACGCCCGCATTCGTAACGGAGTAATGCTTCCCTATCATCAAGCTCGACAAAAGCAAGAATTAATTGCACCGCAAGTTAAAGCTTATGTGCCAATTTTACCCGCCAATGATTCTAGTTTATTGGGTTTACCTGAAGAGATAGGTATTCAGTTTATCGATCTGCCTGGATTAAAGTCAATTCAAGATCGAGATAATCTTAGAGTTATTCAACAACAAGTCCATAAAGCTTTTAGTTTAGTTGCTCTCGATTATTTGTAAGTAGATAATCGCCATCGTAAGCGTCTGTTAGAGGAATTAAAGAAAGTTGTTGAGTATTTACAAGGGCGTACTGACTCGATGATTTTTATCCTCAATCGGATCGATCAACAGGGACAAGATGATAAGACAATTTCTGAAAGAATCGAACAATTACAGTTAGAAATCCAGACAACTTTAAACTTAGAACATTTACCTGATATTATTCCTTTGAGTGGGAGATTTCTGTTTTACGCTCAGTGTGCTTGGGGAATAAATCCCATTAGTAGTAATTCCTCTGTAGGTAGTGCTACTCGCCATCATTTCTTAAAAGGAATGTTGAAAGATTGTTCTAGTTTAATTCGCGATCGCATTTCTGAAGATAAAACTCTCAAAAAATGGTTTAGGGATATAGAAGATCGGGTAGACGATGGGGAAATTATTGATGATGAAAGTATGCGAAAAATACTCCATCATGTCTATGATTGGAGTGGGGGAGATCGCCTGTGGAAGTGTATGCGCGATCGCATTCGAGAATCTTTTTCGGAATTGGTTATTTTACCTGCTTTAATTGATGTTCTCGAAAACTACAAACATTTAGTTAATACAATTGAAGTAGAAGTCAATATTAAAAAGATTAGTAAGAAAGAAGAATTAGAAAATAAACAGCAAAATATTATTGATGGTAGCGAAAGATTAATTAGAGAGGTTGAAAATATCCGCGATCGGTTTCAGCAAGAAATAAAAACAATAATCGGTTTGCTAAAGCAAGATAGTCAAGCCAATCGTAATAATTTAGATCGAAGAGGGATTGAAAGTTTTGATTCTTTTTACGATACTGTCAGACAAGTTGAAGAAGATTTAGTAGAACACCTTATTTTTCCTGTTCGAGATGCTTTGGAGCAAGATAAAGGAACTTACGAACTAGAAGAAGAATTAACTAAAGTTATTTCTCCTCCTAAAGCCAAAGGAATTGCCAAAGCTTATGACTCGGTTAATCGTAAACTGAGTAAATTTAAGTCAGATGATTCTGGTTATTTTATTATACAAGTTCGCCAAGACGATAAAGAAAATGTACGTAGTATGGAACACGCTGAAAAATCAGTTCGTTCTCTTTACTATGCGATGCGTAAAGCCATTACTACTAGAGCAGAATTTACTCTGCAAGGGCAAACTAAGCAATTTGAAACTGGATTATCATCTTTAGTAAATCGATTAATAGAAGAATTAAAAAATGCTTGTCAGCAAGAACTTCCCGCTCTCGATTTAGAAAAAGTAATTATCTCTGATTTTGAAAATCATATCGATCGAAACCCACCTCAATTACCAGAAGAACTATTTACCTTTGCAGATACTATTAAACAAAATACTACTAGTAAACGGGAAGTAGTAGAAAAGAAAAAAGAAACTCAACATTACACAGAAGGTAGTTGTTTAAAACAAGAAAAAACTCGTACCGTTAATAAAAATATCTACGATGATATTGAGTATAAAGAATTAAAACTCCCCAATCATAAAAATATGGCTCGACAGTGGGCAGATGGAATAACTAAAGAAAAACAAAAACTTTGGGAGATTATCGAAGATTGGATTAGTTACTATCTAGAGCAGATTATTCAAGAATGCGATCGCGCTATCGATAAAACAATCAAATCTACAGAAAAAGCTTTTGATAAGCAATTACAAGAAATCGAACAAAATCGAGTTAAGCAGTCAGAATACTGGCAGCAATTTGAACGAGAACTAAATCATGTCAGCGAAATTTATCAGCAACTGAAATAGGAGTTATTTCAATATGAAAGTA
>CAYXWE010000585.1:0-3345 GCA_964468145.1 uncultured Pleurocapsa sp. | reverse complement strand
AGTAAGGTTTTAGAAAAACAGTGGCAGCGCAAAGCAGCCGAATATCGCGATCGCCTGGGAAAAGGTACTTTAGCCCAACGTATTGCTAAATTGGTTCAACTGAGAAAAGATGAAGGCTATATGGCGGAGTTGCACCAAGCTTCTTCCAAAACCCAACAGCAATTTATCTTAGTCGAACACAACTGCGCTATTTCTGAAGTTGCTGAATCTTATCCTAGTATTTGCGGACACGAACTAGAAATGTTTGCTGCAGTATTACCCGACTGTACCGTACAGCGCACTCATTGGATTAATGACGGCGAGCATCGATGCGGTTACTCTATAACTAAACTAAAGAATGAAGCATAAGGGATTGGGAATAGGGAATGAAAATGTTTTTTGCTGGGGTTGTAATGGCATTGATGCTAATCTCCTCTTGTCAGCCTCAAGCAGAGATATCCTCTATGCCGAAGATTTTACTTCCTTTGTACATCTATCCTAACTGGTATGAACCCGAAAGCTATGTTTGGTCTGATGTTGTCTCCGCAGCAGAGCGAGTAGCGATCGCAGCAATAATTAACCCCAACAACGGCCCTGATGGTCAACCGCCGAACGAAGATTATCAAAAGGGTTTAGCAGACTTGAGGGAGACAAATATTACCCAGATTGGCTACGTGTATACTCTGTATGGCGATCGCCCTTTAGCAGAGGTCAAACAGGATATCGATCTTTATCACCGCTATTATAATGTTGACGGTATTTTCTTGGATGAAACCGCCAGTAATGTCAGGCAGTTAGCTTACTATCAAGAGCTTTATAACTATATTAAAGCTAAAAAGGATAATTATCAGGTCATTATTAATCCAGGAACTGATACGGACGAGAAATATCTTGCTCAACCCGCAGGGGATACCGCCGTGATTTTTGAAAATTATCCCCAACCATGGTTAAAGTACCAACCCCAAGATTATGTTCGCAAGTACCCCCAAGAACGCTTTGCTAGTTTGATTCATTCTGTGGCGGATGCTGGGGAGATGAAAAAATATATCGATATGGCGATCGCCAATAACTTTGGTTATATCTACGTGACTGATGATAGTCCTGACAGTGAAGATGGCGATCCTTGGAATAGTTTGCCTTCTTATTGGCAAGAAGAAGTAGAGTATATTCATTCTTTAAAAGAATAAGTCATTAGTAATATTAATTTTGGTTAAGTAACAAAATATTAAAGTTGATTATTGAGAATAGTTAACGAGTTTGCTAACAGTTGAGGGAGTCCAAAAAAATAGGACAAAGTAGGACAGTCTTGGACAAATTGCCCCCACTTTTCGGTTATTTTTTAGTACATGAGTATTTAAAACTGGGGCAATTTGTCCCCCCTAATGAAAAAACTATCATCTCCAAACCTATAGCTGGGGAAGACTGTCCTACTTTGTCTAATATTTCTCTCGGGGCATGATAAATTATTGAATAACTAAACAACAAATTAGCGATATATTGGGGTACTGTAGGCAATTTTTGATTATTGTTTGAATTTAAATTATTCAAAGCCAGTCACAGCAGTAGCTATAACAATTATCATTTCTTTTATCCTTACCAATATTTACAAAAGTATAAAAAAACTTATTGACTAAGTATCTTTACTCGTTGACAGGAATACGTGGGAAACTAATAAGTAAAAACTAATAAGTAAAAACTAATAACTAATCAATCCCTAAGGGCTACAAGATTTAATAAAGTACATTCCCAAACCAAACGGGGTTGAACGTAGCTTAAAAGATGCTGACGGGTTTGTTCCCACTGTTCTATTAATTGAATTTCTGGAGTTTGTTGCCAATAATAGTGTTGAAGATAGTCTACCAACCAGAGTTGAGAGGGACTATCCAACTCTTGAGTAATAGCTTGAGCTAATTGCAAGGCTTGGGTGGGCGTATTAATCGGCAGCTTTAACTGGTCTAATAGTTCTGGGGGAATAGTTTGTAATTGATGCCAAGCTGCGATCGCTTTTCCAGGACTACCTTGGGCGATCGCCATTACTTCGGGGAGATTTATAATTTCCCCGTAGCCGTTTTGTTCTAGCACTGTTTTTAGATCCCTTTGAGATAAGCTATTAAACTGGATACGCTGACAGCGAGATACTAAAGTTGCTAGTAAAGAATCTGCATCGGGAACGAGCAAAATAAGGGTGGCATTACCAGGTTCTTCTAAAGTTTTTAATAAAGCATTAGCAGGGGCTTCTGCCATAGTTTGAGCATCTTCGATTACCACCACTTTACGAGTTGCTTCTAATACGGGACGATTGAGAAACTGAGTAAGATTGCGAATCTGTTCGATCCTAATTTTGGGTGGAGTTTTGTACTGCAACCCCTTCTCTGCAGCTTCAGAAGCAGCGTACAACTTTCCTTTATTGAGATAGGTAGGCTCTACCCATAGTAGATCGAGATGATTGCCTGTATCCAGTTTGCGATCGACTAGAGAATATTTATCGGGAGATAAGCCTGTAGTAAGTAACAGCCGTGTAAAATCTTTGGCTGCCATACTTTTCCCAACACCCAACGAACCAAAAAATAGATAGGCTGGCGCGACGCGATTTCGTTTTACCGCTTGTTGTAATAGTTCTACTGCTTTATCTTGTCCGATTAGATCGTCAAACATTCAATTACCTCGCCTCGTTGACTCTGAAGGTGGAAATCGCATTTGCACACCACCGCAATACTAAAAACCGAGTAAGGTAATTAGCCTTGGTTTCTTCTAGCTCAGTAATATTTCTTAAATTTAATTTTTACTCGAATAAAACTAAAATTTTTTTGGGGGGTAGGTACGTTTTTTTACCTAGTTTATAAACCAAAAATATATATAGATGAAATCACCAATTACTAACATTATTCAATATAATCGAGCGAATTTACAATAGTAAAAAGAGGACTAGATATTACTTTATCTAGTCCTAGCTGTTTGTAAATTGATAATTAACTATTAGGTACAGTTTGCACCGCAGTTGCACCATCAACTCCTTCGGCTACCTGTTTTGCTTGAGACAAAACGCTTTCTGCATCGGGGTTATATTTCAGAACTACAGTGCTACCAGTTTGAGCAACCCACAAGCCAACGCTATCAGAGATACCAGCTTCATCAAGTGCCTGAGCGACGCGCTTGGCTAAACCACTTTCATCAAATTGACCGTCTAAACCTACTTTTTCGGGAGCAATACCATTATCGCTAGCTGCACTTGCTACAGAAACTTTGCCTGCTGCTGCTGCTTTATCTTCTTCTTTTTTACCAAATAGTTTGCTAAGAAAACCCATTTTATATTCCTCTTAATCTTATTTCAGTTTGCAAGCTCAAAATATACCCGCATTCTTCTTG
>CAYXWE010000584.1:0-3347 GCA_964468145.1 uncultured Pleurocapsa sp. | reverse complement strand
AAAAATCATCATTATGAGCGGACACGAAGAAGGAATACTAACTTTCGGCAACACCGCTGAAGAAGCAGTTAATATTTTGTTGAAACAGTACCAGCAATTAAATGAAGCCTGAGGGCTGATGATATAATAACCTTTCTTATTTTCTACCTTATTTTCTACTTCTTATCTAAAATAAATAACCTAAAATCATCCCTACTAATAAAATAAAGCCCAACCAAACATTCTTTCCTAAGACTTGACCGTATACAGTTTGGGGAATATCAGGCTGGCGCAATTGAAGATATTGCCAAATCCAGCCCGCAGCAGCTAGAGCTAAAGCGATCCAAAAAGCATAACTAAGATTTAGTCCGATGCCTAGATAGACCATTAGAGCAACAGTAATACTGTAAAATATAGCGATCGCTTCGGGGGTATATTTACCAAAGAAAATAGCACTAGAGTTGATACCTACTTTAAGATCGTCTTCTCGATCTGATAGAGCATACCCAGTATCAAAACCCAGCGTCCAAGCTACTGTCGCCCCCCAGAGTAACCAAGTTGCAGGTTCAATAGTAGCAGTTACCGCAGTCCAACTAATTAGTACCGCAAAACCCCAGGCTAAAGACAGCACTAACTGAGGTACAGGAAAGACACGCTTGGCTAGGGGATATAAAACAATAAAAGGAACGGCAATAACACAAAGAATAAAGCTGAGACGATTGAGATAAAAAGCCAAGATTGCAGCACAAATAAAGGCGATCGCCAAAATAACTATGCCCACTCGTACAGAAAGGGCGCGAGATGCTAGAGGGCGAGTTTTGGTACGGGCTACCTGGGGGTCAATATCTTTATCCCATAAGTCATTGACCACACAACCCGCTGCACTAGTGGCCAGAGTTCCCAAAATTATTACTCCTACTAAGGGAATAGGTGGCATTCCCTGGGCTGCCAAAAAGACGGCCCACAGTGCGGGAATCATTAAAATTAGTCTTCCTGCAGGCTTATCCCAACGCAAGAGACGAATTACTTTCTGCCAGGTTGGTTCGCTCAGATGGGGCTGAGATTGGGGGATTTCATTGGTCATTGGTTATTTGTAGCTGTTCGACGGTTCGAGGTGCTTAATTTAGGTTATAAGTTTTAACTTTTAGTTTACAAATATATAAAAAAATAAATAGTAATCCTAAATGTTCGGGAAATTCATGAGATTATAAAATAACCTGAATAGTTTAATCAAGAACGGTTATAGCTAATTGCTGCTTTTGATGATTATTTCTATCTCTCGAATCTGCTCTTTTACAGGAATTAGACCCAGGCAGTTATCATGAACCAACAGATTATTGCAGCGATCGATATCGGCACTAATTCCATTCACATGGTAATTGTCAAGATAGATCCCGATCTGCCAGCTTTTACAGTTATTGCCAAAGAAAAAGATACAGTTCGTTTGGGCGATCGCGATTCTCTGACAGGTAGATTGACCCCAGAAGCGATCGCCCGTTCCTTGGAAACTTTAAAGCGTTGTCGAGATTTGGCTTATAGTTTGTCAGCCAACCAGATAATCGCAGCTGCTACTAGCGCGACGAGGGAAGCACCCAATGGGGAAGAATTTTTGCGTCAGATCGAGTCTGAGTTGGGTATTGTGGTTAATCTGATTTCTGGTCAAGAAGAAGCCCGTCGGATTTATTTGGGTGTACTGTCGGGGATGGATTGGGATCGACAACCCCACATTATTATTGATATCGGTGGTGGTTCGACCGAATTGATTTTGGCAGATGTCCACGAACCTCGTTTTTTGAGTAGTACCAAAGTCGGCGCGGTTCGTTTATCTCAAGATTTTGTGACGACAGATCCCATTAGCGATAGCGAACTTAAAGTTTTGCGGGCTTATGTCAAAGGGATGTTAGAACGTCCTGTAGATGAAATTTGGCGTAATCTTCAGCTAAATGAAGTCCCTCTGATGATTGGTACTTCTGGCACAATCGAAACTATTGCCACGATTCATGCTAAAGACGAACTGGGAACTGTTCCCGATCCTTTGAACGGTTACGAAGTCAGTCGCAAAGACATCGAAAAGATTGTCAAAAAGCTGGCAAAAATGAGCTATAAAGAACGTCTTGATGTATCTGGTATCTCTGAGAAGCGGGCAGAAATTATCGTACCAGGGGCGGTTATCTTATTAGAAGCAATGAGTATGCTCAAGTTAGATTCGATTACAATCTGCGAACGAGCATTACGGGAAGGCATGATTGTTGACTGGATGTTAACTCGTGGTTTGATCGGTAGCCGTTTGCGCTATCAAAATGAGGTCAAAAATCGCAATGTTATTAAAATCGCCCAGAAGTATCATGTGGATTTAGAATATAGCAAGCGAGTAGCAGAGTTTGCCTTAAGTATTTTTGACCAACTAAAGGGTAAACTACACGATTGGGGTGTGGCAGAAAAAGAATTATTATGGTCGGCAGCAATTTTACATAATAGTGGCGTGTATATTAGCCACTCATCCCATCACAAACACTCTTATTATCTGATTCGTAATGCAGAATTGTTGGGATTTACCGAGTTGGAACTAGAACTGATTGCTAATATTGCTCGTTACCATCGCAAAAGTAAGCCGAAAAAGAAACACCAACCCTATCACGATTTGCCCCACAAACACTATCAGCTAATGGTCAAACAACTAAGTGCTATTTTGAGACTGGCGGTAGCTTTAGATCGCAGAAACAAAGGGGCGATCGCAGGGGTAATTTGTGAATACGATGAAGACAATCGCACTCTGCAACTTGAGCTACAGCCCGTAGAAGTAGGCGATAAGTGTTCTTTGGAATTATGGAATCTTAGTTACAAAAAAGAAATATTTGAAGAAGAGTTTGATGTCAAAGTATTAGCTAATGTAACTCAAAGCAAGTTGAGCGCTTACAATTAGGGCAGGTAAGACAATTAAGATTAGATTAGTTTTTCTAGTTCTTCTTTTATAGATAAAGGTTGATAGCCCAGGGAAAAGGCTTTGCTACTATCTAGAGATGTGTCAGGCGATCGCTGGGCAACCATTGTAATATCTGCCTGGGATATTGGCTGAATTAATTTGGGAGGCAAACCTAATAAATCTGCTACTAGCAAACCAAAATCATAACGAGAAATTCTTTCTTTACCTCCTAGATGTAGAATACCTTTAACTTGCTGTTCGATTGCTAACAACAAGCCAGTAGATGCAGTGACAGCACTAGCAGGAGTGCGAAATTCATCGGTAAATAAATTTACTGGTTGACCTGCTTTTAAACTCTTAATCATTCCCTGAAGAAAGCTAGCAGAGGCAAGAGAAGGTAAGCCAAACATTAATGGCATTCTACATAAAGCGATCGCGTCAGTAA
>CAYXWE010000583.1:0-3354 GCA_964468145.1 uncultured Pleurocapsa sp. | reverse complement strand
TATCATCTCCATATCGATCTTGTTTTTAAATGTGACTCTACTTGCCCAATATTTATCAACTTTTAGATTATGATTTAATTTGAAAATTTTTATTTACGTATTATCTACTAGAACCCTCAGTGAATTCTATTAGTAACATACATAACAAAAACGTATTTGATTAAGTAAAACATACTAGATTGTATAAGTGATAATACTGATATTAATGTAAAATTAATTTTAAATTTATACAAACTCATAAATTAGCAAGTTGAAGAACCTTGATGTTGCATAGTAAGCGGACTCCCAAATCTTTACCTACTTTACTGATACACAGTCGTGCTTCCCGCATGACGATCGTGTGGCTCTTGATTGTTGGAGATATTGTAGGGCTGTTGATATCCACACACTTAGCTCTACAATTGCGTCTCGCTCAATCTTTAAATCTGGGTAACCCTGTTATATATACCCTAATAACGGTCTATCTATTTGGGCTTTATTTGACCGATACCTATAAATTAAATTCACAGGTTTCTGGGGTAAGGCTATCAGAAAGAGCAATTTTGGGAATTTTAGCAACTATTTCTGTAGTTACCTGCGGTGTTTATCTTACTGGCTTGTGGGGTAGCGATCCCATAGTAGGTAGAGGGGTTTTACTAATTAGCATTGGGTTATTTTCAATTTGGGCTGTCGCCAGTAGAACCATAGTCGATAGCTGGCTCAAAGCCAATCAGCCAACTAGCAGATTTTTAGTTTTTGGCGATCGCCAGAAAATCGCTGCTTTCGATAAAGAACATCATAAGCTCAATTTGCCCACAGAATTCGTTTCTTTCTCAGAACGTTTTGGCAGAGAAGCAGTTCGGCAACCGAGATCTCGCAGTAGTAGTAATTCTTTGGTTTTAAGCAATACTAATTCTGCCAGCAACATTTGGAAACAGCAGTACTGGTCGGGAATTTTGATTGATGGGGCTCACCCGCATCTTTCCGAGCAAACGATCCGCGAACTGATGGAAATGAGACTGAAAGGAGTTTATGTCTATAGACTAGTTGATTTTTGCGAGCAGTTTTGGCAAAAAATCCCCCCTGCTTACGTTCAAGATGACTGGTTTGCCTTTACCTCTGGATTTAATATTCTGCACAATCGCATTAAAGCCAAGTTAAAACAAGCTTTCGACTTTGTAATGGCTGCAGTTTTGCTGGTTGCTACTTTACCCGTGACAGTTCCCGTGGCGATCGCCATTAAACTAAGTAGCGAAGGGCCAATTTTTTATTCCCAAGTTAGAACTGGACTCAACGGTAAAAAATTCAAAGTTCACAAATTTCGCTCCATGTACCAAAATGCCGAAGCAAAAGGTATCCAGTGGGCAAAGGAAAAAGATCCCCGCATTACTCCTGTAGGATCTTTTATTCGTTTGACCAGGATCGACGAATTGCCCCAATTATGGAACGTTCTCAAAGGCGAAATGAGCATGGTAGGGCCTCGTCCAGAACGTCCTGAATTTGACGTTCAATTACGAGAAGCGATTCCTTATTATGATGTTCGCTATTTGGTCAAACCAGGCATTACAGGTTGGGCGCAAGTTTCTTATCCCTATGGTGCTTCGGTTGAAGATGCTTATCAAAAAGTGGCTTACGATCTTTTTTACATTAAAAATTACTCTTTATTTCTCGATTTGGCGATCGCCTTTAAAACTTTGAGAGTAATCGTGTTAGGAAAAGGAAGGTAAACCAATGGTTATTTACCGATACAAAAACGGCTAAAAATACGGTCTAAAACTGATTCGGTGACTTCTTCTCCTGTAATTTCCCCTAGGGCTTGTATTGCTCCTCTAAGGTCAATTGTCCAAAAATCCAGAGGTAATCTATTACTTACGGTTTCTTGGACTTGTTCTAGAGATGTCTTGGCTCTAGTTAGAGCAGAAGTTTGTCTTTGATTCACTGCAATCTCTGAATTTTCAGCAGCGATACTTCCCGTGGATACCAAACTTAAAATAGCTCCTTCTAAATCTTCAATGCCTTGATTTCGAGCAGCACTAGTGCAAACTATTTTCTCGATCCCTTGAGGATAGGCAATCGATTGGGAAGATGCCAAATCGGTTTTGTTGATTACTAAAATTAAAGGTCGATGTTTAACCTGAGTGTAGATTTCTTGTTCTGCGGGTGTCCAACCCATAGTCGCATCAATAGTTAGCAAGATTAAATCTGCAGCGGAGGCAGCGGAGCGCGATCGCTCTACGCCAATTTGTTCTACTCGATCTGCAGTGTCTCGAATCCCAGCAGTATCTAAAACCCGAATGGGAATACCTCCTACTACCAGAGTAGATTCAATGGTATCGCGGGTTGTCCCAGGAAGATCGGTAACGATGGCGCGATCGCTTTTACTCCAAGCATTGAGTAGGCTAGATTTGCCTACATTGGGACAGCCTACAATTGCTACTTTTAGACCGCTTCTGAGTAATTCTCCTTGTTCGGCAGTGGCTAAAATTCGCTCTACCTCTTGCAATACTGACTGTAGCTGTTGTCTTATTTCTGGTTCATTTAGCGGGGGCAAATCGTCTTCAAAATCAATCCTAGCTTCTACCTCTGCCAAAATATCTAAGCAAATCGTTCTCAGATTGCGAATGGGACTACTCAGTTTCCCCTGCAATCCAGCCAAAGCTACCTGAGATGCTGCTTTAGATTGAGCAGAAACCAGTTCGGCGATGCTTTCAGCTTGAGTTAAATCGATTCTGCCGTTTAAAAAGGCTCTGAGGGTAAATTCTCCAGGTTGAGCCAATCTTGCTCCTAAAGCAACGCACAGTTGAAGAACTTCTTGAACTGCAATAATACCCCCATGACAGTGAAACTCCACCACATCTTCGCGAGTATAAGAGCGAGGCTGAAGCATCAACAAAAGCAATGCCTCATCTACAAGTTTGTGGGTTTGAGGATCGCGAATATAACCGTAGAGAATGCGATGAGTTGACCAATCTTGTTTGCCAGGACAATCAAACAAAACTTTAGCAATCTCTACCGCTTTGCCTCCCGACAATCTAACAATACCCACACTACCCTGTTGGGGTACAATCGCGGTGGCGATCGCAACTATGGTTTCTCCCTGAACTAAAGACATCAAACTTTCAACACCAAATATATCTATATTATAGAAAAGACTGAATTTTATTTTAGATAAACCATGAATAAAGCAATAGTCTTACTTTCTGGAGGCTTAGATTCTGCAACCACCGCTGCCATTGCTATTGCCCAAAATCTGGGTGTCGATGCGGCTGACTTAAAAAAAGCACTCGCTTCTTTCAAAGGAATCAAGCGCAGATTTGAAACGATATACCGAGATGAGAAGGTCGTCTTTATTGATGATTATGCGCATCACCCTTC
>CAYXWE010000582.1:0-3356 GCA_964468145.1 uncultured Pleurocapsa sp. | reverse complement strand
TTTCGAGGGAATCAGGAAATAGAGAATGAGGAGTAATAATTAGTACACTTTTTATTATGGTTTCTATTACTGCGCTTTTGACATGAATAGAACCTAATTTGTACATCTGGCTTAAAAAGCTTATAGCTTATGGCTTAGAGCTACGAACTAGTTAATTTGAAACGGAGTCTATCCAATTGAAAACGGCTGTAAGACAAGACTATAAAAAAACGTTGAAAATAAAGTAAGTTTGTCTTTATTTTCAACGTTTTTTTTGTAACTGACAACAGAAACTTACCAACTAGATTTGACTACACCAGGAAGTAAACCTTCATGCGCCCATTCTCGCAAAACATTACGAGATAGTCCAAAATCGCGATAGTATGCTCTTGGTCTACCAGTCACCATACAACGGTTGCGTTTGCGGGTAGGAGAACTATCTCTGGGCAATCTTTGAATCTGACGATGAAGATCGAGTTTTTCCGCTGCGGATTTTGCCGTACGAAAACGTTCTTTTAATTCTGCTCTTTTATCAGCATATTTCTCGACTAAACGAGCGCGTTTTTTTTCGCGCTCTACCATACCTTTCTTTGCCATAAAATTTTATTGGGATTAAAAATAAACACACAGTTTTCTAGTATAACTCGAACTACAAAGGGATCGATCGTTTTGTTTTTAGTTTCGAGTTAACTAAGCAACAATCAAGCTACTTCGGGCGGGGATAGTAATCTCTAGTTTGTTCGCGTCTGAAGTATTGTGCCAAGTCAATCTTCCCGCTCCGTATACAACATCGGTGGGCTGCGCGCGCAATTCGGTAACTACAAACTCGACTTTAGATTGTTCCTTGCCAATATTCACGGCAATTATTACTTCTCGATCGTCCAATATTCGAGCAAAGATATAGACATTGATGTCTGCATACAAAGTCTTATAGCTTCCCGTGCGCAAACTAGAATACTTATGACGCAAAGCAATCAATTCTTTATAAGCTTTAAGAATTTCCACATCCCATTTTTCTGCTTCGGGGAAAACTCGACGACAATCAGGATCTTTGCCTCCAGGCAAACCTACTTCATCGCCATAGAAAATACTGGGTGCGCCAGGAAAAGTCATCAACAACGTAGTAGAAATCAGGAAACTAGCTTTATTTTCCCCCACGGTGGTTAGCATTCTGGGGGTATCATGACTGTCTAGTAAATTTAATTGAGCCTGCTGAATTTCCCAATCGTATAGCTTTAGTAAAGCATCAATACGAATCGCATATTCTGTACCCGAAATTGGGGGATAGGGTTTTAATTCTCCTTGGCAAAATTCAGGATCGTAATTTTCGCCACCCGCAAAAGCAATAGTCGCCTCGGTAAAGCGATAGTTCATCACACCATCAAACTGCGTGCCGTCTAGCCAATGGCTAGCATCCCCCCAAATTTCTCCTACAATATAGGCTTCGGAGTTAATTGCCTTAACGCGGGCGCGAAATTCTTGCCAAAAACCAGGAGTATCGACTTCGTTTGGTACATCCAACCGCCAGCCATCTATACCCCGATGCAGCCAGTATTCGGCCACCTGCATAATATATTCTTTTACCTGGGGGTTATCGTGGTTAAATTCAGGTAACGCGCGATCGCCGATCCAACCGTCGTAGTTAGCGGGTTTATCGCCATCATAAGCAGATACAGGCCATTTATGCACTTTGAACCAATCCAGCCAGGGGGAATTAGGGCCATTTTCTAGAATATCGTTGAAAAAGAAAAAGCCCCGACTAGCATGATTAAATACACCATCTAGTACTACTTTGATGTTTTTTTGATGGGCAGCTTCGAGCAAAGCATCAAATGCCACATTACCTCCCAACATAGGATCTACCTGATAGTAGTCGTGGGTATGGTAGCGGTGGTTGGATGCGGATTGAAAGATAGGGGTAAAATAAATGGCATTGATACCCAAATCGACTAAATAATCCAGCTTGTCGATCGCGCCCCATAGATTGCCCCCCTTATATCCTTGGTAAGTAGGGGTGGCATCCCAACCTTCGTATTTGGAGGCTTGCCATTGTCCCTTGACGGGAGGACTACTTTTAGCAAAGCGATCGGGAAATATTTGATAGAAAACAGCGTTTTTAACCCAATCTGGTGTTTTAATCATTTTATCAATTATTTTTTGTTAGTTATTAAAGACAAGACGTATTTTGCCCGTACAGTTTTTAGTACACCAGAAAATCTAGTTATAAAAATCATTAAAGAGCGATCGCCCGTCCATCATCAACTGTAAAAAGATGGATTTTATCGAGATCTGCAGCTAGCCAAACAATATCGCCGATCGTAATAGATTTTTCTGGCGGTAAAGATACGGTCAAGCTTGTGCTATTATCCCCTACTAAACGAGCAGTGATATAGGTTTCATTGCCCAATGCCTCTACTAAATCTACCTCAATCTGTATATTCGATCTCCTTAGGGCTGGCGATCGCCCGCTGGGGGTAGAATATGCTGCAACGGGCGCAGTATGGGAATTCACTAAAGATAAATGTTGAGGACGAATACCTATAATTAACGATTTGCTTGCATTAGTTCGTAGAGTTTGATGCCATTTTGAGGGAATATTTAATTCAAAGCACTTATGAACTAGTTTATCTGCACCATCCCAATCCATCGGGAAAAAATTCATCGGTGGCGAGCCAATAAACTCGGCGACAAAGCGATTTGCCGGACGATCGTAAATTTCTAATGGAGAAGCAATCTGTTGAATTTGTCCATTATTCATCACTACGATGCGATCGCCCATTGTCATCGCTTCTGTTTGATCGTGAGTGACATAGATTGTAGTCGTATTTAACTGTCGCTGGAGTTTGACAATTTGGGCGCGGGTTTGGGTGCGAAGTTTGGCATCGAGATTAGATAATGGCTCATCCATCAAAAAAACCTGGGGATTACGCGCGATCGCTCTACCTAATGCTACCCGCTGTTTTTGCCCCCCTGAAAGTTCTTTGGGCAGACGAGATAATAAAGGTTCGATCTGCAATAAACTGGCTACATACCTTACCCTATCTCTGACTGACTTTTCTTTTGCCGACATATATCGCCAACTACGGGGTGCATATTTAGTAGCACCCACGAGAATATCTTCCCACCAATTATTTTTAATCGGTAATTGTTTGCTATCAACAGATAAGCGATCGCTTCGTCGCAAACCAAAGGCAATATTGTCATAAATATTCAGGTGAGGATAGAGAGCGTAATTTTGAAACACCATCGCAATATCTCTGGCTTTGGGCGGTAAATTATTAACTGTGCGATCGCCAATTTTAAGATTACCACCCGTCAATTCTTCCAATCCTGCTAACAAACGCAGTAGAGTACTTTTTCCACAACCAGAAGGGCCG
>CAYXWE010000581.1:0-3363 GCA_964468145.1 uncultured Pleurocapsa sp. | reverse complement strand
AAAAATATTATGGAAGAATCCAGAAAAGATAAAATAATCAATAATTTACAGCAAGCCAAGGAAACGGGACAATTAAAAACAGAAAACATTAAGGAAATTGTGAAAACAGCCGTAGCGGAAGCTGTCTCGGAAGTTAAAGAAGGTAGAAGCGAAATATCTAATTTGGTGCAAGATGCGATCGCAGCAGTTGCGGAGATATTAAAAGACAAACAGGGAGAAATTAAAGAAGGGGTTTCTGCTTCAATTGAAGGCGCGATCGAAGGTATTAGTGATGCCAGACGAGAAGCTATTACTAGTACTGAGTCGGAAATTAAAACTTTGCAAGGAAAAGTTGAAGAGACAGAATCACAATTGCAGCAGGAAATAGACGTAGTATTAGAAGATATTCAATCTAAAAATAAAAACAAGTCTTCTCAAGTAAAAGAAGCAATTAATGCTGCTATTAAAAATCTGGAAAATAGTGAGGAAGTTGCCTTACTACAAAAACGATATGCTCAATTGAAGGCTCAGTTAGCTGTTATTCAAGCTAACCTTGCTGCTAGATATGGCAGCAGTTATGGAAACGTCAATCAGTATCTTGATGATGCTAAAACCTGGTACGATCGCGCTAAAGAAAATCCCGAAGTTTTTACAGGTAAAATTGAAGAAAAACAACAGGAATTTGAAGATAAGTTAGGTAAAACAGGTATAGCTGCTGCCAAAAAGGAACAGCAACTTAAGCAATTACTCAAAGAATTATGGAAGTCAATTTCCGAGGTATTTCGCGATCGCCAAGATTCTTAAATAAATATTCTTTCTTATAAAAATACCTCCCAGAGAAAATCAACTTGCAGGAGGTATTTTTGATTTATTCTTTATATTGCCTAGTGAAGCTCTAACCTCAGCAATTAGGCATTTGCCTGTTCTGCTTCTTTAGAAAGAATCCAAAGTGCATGGATGATACCAGGGACCCAACCGAGTAACGTTAATAAGACATTGATTAGTAGAGCTTGACTGATACCCATTGCCATAAATACCCCCAGAGGAGGAAGCACGATCGAAGCAATAATCTTGAGAATACCCATATTTTTTTTATACTCTTTTTCTCGTAATTTATTTTTATCTTATTTATTTGTATCTAGTAAATCTTCTATCTTGAGAGAGATTAGGGAGTAATAACTTTAATTACAAAAATGTCTGAATGTTGCAATGTTTGCTATCTGAAGTTCCATGCCCGATCTATATCTTTCGCTAGACGTATCGACAATAATAAATTCTTAGGATCGAATATATCGAGAGATATTACAGATCGAAGATTGTATTGGATTTAAAAAATTAAATAGAAACCAAAAAATACAGGAGTCAACAATTATGTTAAGTTCGCTTTTAACTATTTTAGCCACTACTCTAAGTTTATTAGTAGTAGATATCATTTTTTCAGGAGTAAGTATTGCTAACTTCCCTGCTGCTTTAATTGCTGCTGCTAGCATCGGCATTGTCAATGCAGGAATCAAACCAATTATTTCTTTATTATCTTTACCTCTCAATATTCTTAGCTTAGGAGCATTTTCTTTAGTAATTAATGGGTTATGTTTCTGGTTGGCCTCCCTATTCGTACCAGGATTTAAAGTCGCTGGAATATTAGCTTTCATTTTTGCTCCCGTCATTCTTTCTTTTGCTAATACTTTTCTCAACAAATATTTTGACGAAAAATTCACAACTTCAAATCAATAACAATTATGATGTAGGGCGATCGGCGATCGCCTGCTGAAAAACGGGTAATAATTGGGAATATAGGGCAAAATCTATCAATAGCTAGATCGATCGTGCGGAAAAATTATATTTAATTAGAGTAAGAATTTAAATAAAAAAAACATGGATAAGCAAACTCACGAAAAAACCTACCGTACTAACAATAGCGACGAAGCATTTCGCACTGCTAACAAGGGCGATGTAGTCGATGATTCCAAGTCTTTAGAAGAGAAAAAAGATCAAGTAGCAGTAGAATCTTGGGATCCTGCAGGTAAAGTAAAAGTTCCTACATACTTCCCTGTCGAGGGCGAATCTGGCAAAGAGGAAGCACTACATCACGTTAGAGATGCCGAAGAAATCTCTGATGTAATTCGCCAGGCTAGAGTTGATGAAGATGGCGAGCGTCAATGGTAATAAATTCTCTTCTTGACTTTAAACGCTAACTTGTATGCCATCACTTAGTTTGGCTTTACTTCAATCGCAATCCAAATAAATATTTACTGTACTTTTTAATTGAAGTACAGTTTTTTTTATGAATAAAATAATCTCTAACTAGAGATATATAGCTTGTGAAAGATGTAAGGTTACGAAAGTAATAATATGCTATAAATACGAGTTGATTAGCAATGAAATAACAATAGCTATTTAAAGCAAGATTATAGTCATTCCAAATAAGAAATAGTGAGTTACTATTTACTATTTCTTGCTCCCTAATCTCTGGAACAAATAACTTAAGAAATACGGAAATTAATTATAACGACTATAAATAGCTATTTTAAAAAATTACAAATAAGTTTAAACAGGAGTTTTATGAATATCTCTAAATTAACTACAGCTACTATTATGGCTTTGACTATCGCTATGCCTGCAGGCACAGCTTTAAGCCAAGAAAAAGAACAAACTATAGATACAAACTTGAACCAAGCCGAACAAAACCTAGATAATGCCGGGGAAAATCTCCAAGATGCGGGTAAAGCTATTGGCAATACTGTTGGTAATGTAGGGGAAGCAGCCGAACAAGGTTTAGAAAACACTGGTGAAGCTGTAAAAGAAGGTTTAAACGATGCCGAACAAGCGATCGAACGCAACTACAACCAAGCGGAACAACAAGTAGAAGAAACTGCAGCAGATGCAAAACAGGGAGTCGCCCAAACAGCAAATACAATCGAGCAAAAATCTAATTGGGGTTGGTTGGGTTTACTAGGTTTACTAGGACTACTCGGTTTAGCTGGTAAAAGCAAAAAAACCGAAGTAGTAGAACATCGCAACTTAAGTAGCTCAACCTAAATAAAGTAAGGTTTGTAGTCGATCCTTGGGGGCGTTCGAGCCAAGACCAGGTCTTGGCTTTAGCCATGGCTACGAACATTATCTATTTTGTGTTTAATAAAGTGGAGCTACTTAGAAACAAGTTTAGAAACGTTAAATCGAGGCGATCGCGTTTTCACATACAACAAATAGACTCGGCAGATAACGATAGAGGGGAATTTAGATCGCCCCCTAGAAGCGCGATCGCCAAAGAGAATTATGATTTAGCAGTCGAGCTAGTATTATTCTCATTTTTTTGATTCTGGTCTATTTCCACTACTTCTATTTCTTGTACTCCTGGATGTATTTATTTAGGAAACAGTCAGT
>CAYXWE010000580.1:0-3370 GCA_964468145.1 uncultured Pleurocapsa sp. | reverse complement strand
CCTCGTGGCATTGAGGAAATAACAAAAGAAGCAAAAAAAGGATTAAATGCAGTACAGGGTGGTGCTGATGCTGGTAAAATGATCGATCCTGATGAAGCTAATGCAACTACAGTTAAAGAAAAAGCAGCTAGCTTTTTAGATAATTTAACTAACTAACATCATTAGTTAGTTTAAATCAATAAGAATATATCTCCTGGCTGTCCTTAGTATAAGCAATTGGTACAGTCAGGACTTTTAATATTAATTTATATACTAAAATTTACAAAAATATCAATGTCGAAAACAAATCCATCAGCAAAATTTTTGAGCGAAATTGTCGATAGGGTAAGTAAACTATCTGAAAACTTGACAGCAGAAACTCAAAAAATTATCGAACAAACTACCGCTTCTACAGGGCAAACTTTAGACTGGATTGCTTCAAATCCAATTTTAAAATCTGCCGATCTCATTATTGGTTTAGATTGGTTGATGACTTTTCTCGGTCAAGCAGACACCGCGAAAATAGAAAAGACAGTGGAGTTAATGCGATCGCAATATCCTCAAGAAACTCCCAGGGAAATTGCCCATCGTCTTATTGTTCAAAAAACCCTTAAAGGCGGTCGTTTGGGACTGCTAACTAATATTATTCCCCCCATTGCAGCCCTATTCTTAGGTATAGAATTGGTGGCTACCACCAAACTACAGACAGAAATGGTCTATGAGATTGCATCAGCCTACGGAATGGATCTCGACGAACCTGCTAGAAGAGGAGAAATTTTGGCTATTTTTGGTTTATCTCTCGGTGCGGATGCAATCAAAACTAGTTTGACCCTAGTGGAAATGATTCCTGGTATTGGCGCGGTAGTCGGTGCTTCGACTAATGCAGCTATGTTATATGTGCTGGGACAAACTGCTTGTCGTTTCTATGAAGAGAAGAGCGATCGCGCGGATATTGCATCTATGCAACAGTTGACCGATACCGATTGGCAAGTTGCTCTTCATCAGTCCAAGATAATGGATCGTATTTTGGCAGAGATGGTCAAGGTAAGTTACCCTGATGAAAATTGGTCGGAAATTTTGCCAGTAGTCAAAGAGATTTCTCCTGCTTCTACTGCTACTATTGCAGGATATATAGAACAGCCACAGGTTTTATCGGCATTACTCGACGAGTTAATTCCTGAGTTTGCGACCTTAACCCTCAATAGATGTTACGATATTGCTCAATCCAACGGTAATATTACTTTAAAAGAACAAGAAATATTAAGCCAAATTGCCACTAAGTTCGATCTCAATCTGTCAACCCTAAACGATAATCAATCCCTTAGTTAACCCGTGACGATCGCCCGCGAGTATACAATTTTAATAGTAGACGACTCTGCTGAAGACAGAGAAACTTACCGCCGATACATAAGTCAAGAAGTTATTTCTAACTACAAAGTAGTAGAAGTTGATTGTGGTGAGGAAGGTTTAGAGCAACTAGCACAGAGTGAAGTAGATTTGATCTTGCTCGATTACCTGTTACCCGATTTTGATGGTTTAGAATTCATCGAAGAATTGAAGACCGTAGTTGATAATATCCCTCCGATTATCATGCTAACAGGTCAAGGAAACGAAATGATTGCTGTAGAAGCGATGAAAAGTGGAGTCAAAGACTACTTAGTCAAGGGAAGATTAAATTCTGAAATTCTAATTTCTACGATCAAAAATGTCCTGCAGCAAGAGCATTTACAGCATCTACTGGTCAAAAGTTTTCAGCAACAGCAGTTAATCGCTGAAACTGCTTTACATATTCGTCAGTCTTTAGATTTATCCCAGATCTTAGATACTGCGGTTAAAGAAGTACAGTTATTGTTAAACTGCGATCGCGTGGTTATCTATAGTTTTGCGCCAGATATGAGTGGTGATATTGTCGCGGAGTCGGTTAAACCAGGCTGGACAAAATCTTTGGGTCAAAACGTAATTGATACCTGTTTTCAACACAATGGTGCATTGGGATACGAGCAAGGTAAAACCAGGGCAATGGATGATGTTTATCAAGCGGGGCTTTCACCGTGCCATCTGAAACTATTAGAGCAATTTCAGGTCAAAGCTAACATCGTTGTACCGATTTTACTGACTGCACCCACAGAAGATAATTCAGATAATTCTCAACTTTGGGGTTTGTTAGTTGCCCACCAATGCAGCCATACTCGTCATTGGGAAACAGACGAGGTAGAGCTTTTAAATAAACTGGCAGTGCAAATGGCGATCGCCATTCAACAAGCAGAATTAATCGACAGCCTCAAACAAGAACTGCAAACCAGAACTAAACTAGAGGCAGAATTAGCCCAAAAAGTACAGGTGTTAGAAGCCTCAGAAGACTATATTGGCATGGCCGATCTAAAAGGAAGAGTGCTGTGGAATAACCCCAGCATGAAACAGCTAATTGGAATAAATGACGATGAAGATCCAAGACAAAGATCTATTAAAGATTATCATCCAGCTTGGGCATTAAATGTGATTCAAGAAAAAGGTATTCCTACGGCAATAGAAAAGGGGACATGGTTGGGAGAAACCGCCATAATCGATAAAAACGGTCAAGAAATACCAGTTTCTCAACTCATTATTGCTCATAAATCCCCCAAGGGTCATATAAAATATATTTCTACTGTAATTCGCGACCTTAGTAGACAAAAAGAAGTAGAAAATTCTCTCAAGGAAAAAGCTCTAGAATTGCAGTGGTCGAATAAAGAATTACTTAAGACTACCACCCTGCTTAAAAAACGCAACCAAGAGCTGGATCGCTTTGCTTATGTTACCTCCCACGATCTCAAAGCACCCCTAAGGGCGATCGCTAACTTAGCTACTTGGCTGCAAGAAGATCTAGAAGACCAAATCCCCGAAGAAAATCAGCAACAGTTAAAATTAATGTATTCTCGGGTGCAACGGATGGATGGTCTAATTCAAGGCTTATTAGAATATTCTCGCATTGGCAAAAAAAATGCTCCCATCGAACGAGTAGATGTCAAAAAACTAGTGACTGAGGCGATCGACTCTCTTTCCCCCTCGCCAGGATTTGAAATCTCTCTGCCACCAAATTTACCCGTCCTCAACACCCAAGCATTACCCCTGAGGCAAGTTTTTGCTAATCTCATTGGTAATGCTATTAAATATCATCCCCACCAAGAAGGCAAAATAACTATATCCGTTGCCGAACAAGATAAATTTTATCGCTTTGGCGTAACCGACGACGGTGACGGTATCGATCCTCAATATCACGATCGCATTTTTACTATTTTTCAGACCCTACAAGCAAGAGATACCATCGAAAGTACGGGGATCGGTCTATCTATTGTAAAAAAGATTGTTGAAGGTCAAGGAGGAAAAGTAACCGTTGAATCTCAATTGGGTC
>CAYXWE010000579.1:0-3379 GCA_964468145.1 uncultured Pleurocapsa sp. | reverse complement strand
CTTATCGAATTAATCGCCATTAAATTCTAAATTTGGATTTAATTAGATTTAATTTGCTGATTTAGCCACTTCCACAACTTTGCTAAAAGCATCGGGATCTACCATTGCCAATTGTGCTAACATTTTGCGGTTCAGACCGACATCTGCTTTTTTCAATTGGTGGGTTAGTTTACTGTAGCTAAGACCGTTCATTCTCGCTGCTGCATTGATTCTAGTAATCCACAGACGGCGGAAATCACGTTTACGCTTACGGCGATCGCGATAAGCATTGCGCAATGCTTTCATTACCTGCTGGTTAGCCGTGCGGAATAGCTTGGAATGCGAACCACGGAAACCCTTGGCTAGTTTTAAAATTTTCTTACGTCTTTTGCGGGCAACATTACCCCGTTTGACTCTACTCATAGTTTAAAAAAATGAATCTTGATTAATGGACGTTAACAACTAAGTTTAGTACTAACTATTTAACAATCGAACCAAATAATTCGAACCCTAAAAATATAGCAACTAGCTATAGGGCATCATGGTGCGTATTGCTTTTTCGTCAGTCTCGTGTACCACAGCCATGTTGGAAAGACGACGGCGAGTACGTTCTTTACTTTTGCGTTCTAAAAGGTGATTTTTAAAAGCCTTGCGACGCATGATTTTTTTGCCACTACCAGTGATGCGAAAACGCTTGGCAGCAGACTTTTTGGTTTTTAACTTAGGCATGGACTGGAAATAAATTAGACACAATTCCTCATTATAACTTGTTTTGTACCCTACACAATTTACAAAATTTGTAAAGCTTATTGCTTAAAAATATAGATAATAAAAAACCCCAGCTACCAGACTGAGGTTTTACAGGAGAAATCGGGCGACCCTATCGGAAACGCACGAAATTGATTTTGAGAAGATTATTTGCTTTAGATATTTCTACCGCAAAGAAAATTAACTACGTAATTTAAAATAAAAACTAAATATATAAGCTAAAAAATATATCTAGAACTATTGCCCCACTTAAGCTATAACTAGCTAACAAATCATTAAAGATGATAATTGCGGATGAATTAGTTCGTTAATTTATGTATCTAATATACCAGATATCATGAACTTTTGTTAACTTTTCTAATATTTAAATTATGACCGAATCAGAATCTTCTCAGGCTAAGGTATCGGACTTGCTGAAAAATATTTACCGCTGTGGCAATCGAGATAGCTGGTATAGCAATGTTGCCAAGGCTTACGATCGCACTAGACCTCGCTATAGCGATCGACTAATTACCAGGCTAAAAGATGTAGTTGGTTTACAACCAGATAAAAAAATATTAGAAATTGGTTGTGGTCCAGGAATAGCCAGCTTAGAATTAGCGAAAATGGGGGTACAGTCGATCGGGATCGAGCCTAGTTTATCCGCCTGTGAAATTGCCAGAGAGAAATGCGCCAATTATGCCAATATTGAATTTATCAATAGTACTTTTGAAAATTGCACTTTAGCAGAGAAACAATTTGATGCGGTAATAGCGACCACTTCTTTTCATTGGGTGACACCAGAAATTAGAACTAAAAAAAGCGCGTCTGTCTTAAAAGATGACGGCTATCTAGTTTTATTGTGGAATACTCCCCCCGAACTAAATGCAGAGGAAAGAAAGATCTTAACGCCAGCCTATCAGACTCATCTGCCTGAATTAATTTCTACTGAAAGTCTGCAAGATCATCGGCGAAATTTAGCTAAGTTTGGCAAGGAAATAATCGACTCTGGTTATTTCCAAGATCTAGAGACAGAAGAAATAATTTTGAATGTAGTTTATACAGTGGAAGAATATTTAACCCTACTTACTACCCTCTCAAGCTATATCAGGCTCGAAACATCACTGCGAAATACTTTGCTTGAGGAACTAAGAAAAATACTAGAGGCTCAATATGGCGATCGCTTGGAGTTATCTTATCTTTCTATGATGCAAATAGCGCAAAAGAAAGGAGTACCTTTCTAACTCGATCTATATGTCTTTGGTGTCATACCAGTAATCTGTCGGAACTGTTTGCTGAGATGGCTATGACTGCTAAAACCACACTCCAAAGCAATATCGGTAATCAATCGATCCGTTTTTTTCAATAATTGTTTGGCTCGTTCTACTCTTTGCTGGCTCAAATATTGATGGGGTGTAGTTCCAATCGATCGCTTGAAAAGACGACTAAAGTGAAATGGACTCATATCTATTAGTTGAGCCAAATTTGCTAGTTTAATATTTTTATCTAAATAAGCATCAATGTAATCTAACACTCGACTTAATTGATGCGGAGGTAAGCCACCCTCATAAATCGGCAATCTAGGTTTACTAGCGGTGTGATGTCTAAGTAAGTTTACTGCTAAGACATTTGCTAAAGAGTCAAGATAAAGTCCATTATTAAAATCTTGCTGTCGAAATTCGGCAAATAACATCATGGCGATCGCTTCGAGTTGAGAATCGCGAACCTGGAATGCTGGTAGCAATTCTAAACGATCCGAATTCTGGTTTAAAGTTTCTTGGGCAATATTTTGCATAAACTCGGTAGTCAGTCGAATCTGCAAGCAGTTTTCTTCATTTTGCCAACGAACAAATAGTGGGGTGTTGGCTGGAGTAATTAGGATATCCCCTTTTTGATACGAACCTGTATAAGTTTTTCCGTTTTGAACCTGTACGTATTCAATCGGGCGGGGAGCAAGGGAGATAAATAGCGAGTGTTCTTTTTGGAAACAGCAACTTCCCTCTCCAGCAGGATTTTGCAGGTGTTGAAGTTGTAAATTTTGCCAGCATCGAGCGCGATCTGGTAATTGAATGGCGCGATCGTTCATCATCCAAGTCCAATATTTATAATGCTAATTTTAAATGACTGTTAAAACAATTTTTGTATTGACTATGCTATTACACTACGATCGATGTCTAAATTGTGAAAAAAAGATCGAAGTTAACATTGGTCAAATTTTTTTTAAAATGGCGATCGCGACAAAGATTCTGCGATCGCCCATCAAAAAAAATACTCTTCAACATTTCTGTATGTTGCTTTTCTCTCTATCTTTCTAGGTTGTGGAATTATTACTTTTGCTACTGTTTCAGCTATGGGTATGTAAAATTTAAATGACTTATTGATAACTGAAACTATAATTTTTAAAACTTTCAATCATCTAAATGTAAGATCCCCGATCTCCTGCATTGCGCATATGTCTAATCTTTATCGTGGCAAAAAAGCTTGAGTAGGAAATATTAAATGAAAAGAGTCGCTGTGTTTGGTAATGCTGGTGGTGGCAAGTCAACTCTGAGCAAGCGTCTAGCTCAAATGACTGGTTTGCCTTTAACTATTTTAGATCTCGTTCAATACAAACCAGGAGGGGAAAAAATTCCTGACGAAGAGTATAAAACTG
>CAYXWE010000578.1:0-3399 GCA_964468145.1 uncultured Pleurocapsa sp. | reverse complement strand
AGGCGATGCCTATAATAAAGTAACTTTTAAAAATGATGGTGAAGAAGTAGCATCATTTAAAACTGCCGATCTAGTAGACTTTATTAACGATTCTGATACAGTCGATACCCAAGCTTATTATGGAAATCCTGTCTACAATGGAGAAAAATCTGGGCATCTTAAGCAACCTTTTGCTTTTGTTAACGTATTTTTTGGCAATGATTTTGTCTATGATGAAGTTGTAGTTGCCACTTTGTCTGAAGGTGGTGCAGCATTTGAATCTGATAATCACACTTTCTCAGCTATCGAACAAGAAATTAGAGGCGAGATCGTACAAAATATAGGACCAACAGCTAATACCGACCGTGGTAATACTACTGTCTACAGCTCCATTACTGTTGATGTTCTAGCCAACGATACTGATGAAGATGGCGATGAACTATTTTTAGAAAGTGTAGATGCAACGTTTTCTGGTGGAAGTGCCGTAATTGAAGACAATAAGATTGTTTACACTGCGGGTTCTGTACCTGGAGAATATACTCTAACCTATATCGTTGAAGATGAATACGGCAAAACTAGCGAAGGAACAGTAAATATAACTGTTTTTGCTGCACCCGATTAATTATTGATTACTACTTTTCAACAAGCGAGTGGACGGGGCCGAGGAAACCTCGGCATTTCCTCGCTTCAATCTATAGCGCGATCGCATTTATATAAATAGTGCGATCGCTTTCTTTTTTTTTAGAAACTACTTAACAAACTGGGGCATAATTTCTGCTGCGGTGAACAACCCAGCGATACCGCGACAATGGAGAGCCATTCCCGCCTTAAGATAACCAAATGCAGGACCACAGACATTGGCTGCCATACTGGTTTCATCTCCCAAAGTAAAAGTATGGGTCGAAATTTTACCTTCAAAAGTGCGCCCAGTAACTTTAACATTCGTACTTAGGGGCTTTTTCGGGTTGCGAGTATCGACAACACCACCTACTGTAACGCGATCGCGATCGCAAATCCCTGCTAACTCCAACATAATATCGTCAGCGTGTTCCATATTCTCTAGGGAGATAATGCCATTGGTTTTATCCAACAACGCAGCTACCTCCACATCAGACATGGCTCTAGCACTCTCCACATCATATTCTGGCATATGAGCGATATCTTCTCTAATGGTAGCTCGATAGGCTTCCCAGTTAGCAATACCAACTCCAAAAGTAATTTTAACCCTATGAATTTCCGCGTAACTTTGGGCTGCTACTGCTGCTGCTGCAGTCAACAAGCCAGGAGTCGCCCCGCAGCCCGTGAGATAAGTAATTCCTGCTTCCTGTAGATCTGACTGCAACTCTAGTAATTGTTCTACTGCACTGGTACGTTTGAGAGCATCTACTAGTACTCCTTGCCAACCCGACTTAATAAACTGTCTGGTAACATCCGCCATAAATGTATTGGGCAAATTGGGCAAAGCCAAAAAGTATCCGTCTACCTTAGAATTGGTTACCAAATCTAAAATACTTTTTTCGCTCAATACACCATCATTAGCTACATAACCAATAGAATGGCGTTGGCGATAGATAGATATGGCTGCATCGATATTGATACCCGAAGCATTGTAGGCATAGCCTTTTTTGTCTGCTGCTGCGACTAAAATCATTTCTCCTTTAGAATCTAGGATCTTGGCTGCTGCTTGACCCAACCCACCAAAACCCAAAACGCCTACTTTAATCGGATCGGCTACTTTATTTGTAATCATTTCTGGCTCTAACTTCAACACATAACAGATTTTA
The DNA here is from genome assembly GCA_964468145.1 of uncultured Pleurocapsa sp. Classification (GTDB taxonomy): domain Bacteria; phylum Cyanobacteriota; class Cyanobacteriia; order Cyanobacteriales; family Xenococcaceae; genus Waterburya. The sequence continues at coordinate 1,636 of CAYXWE010000578.1, read as the reverse complement.
TTATCCGAGGTTGTGGGTAGATTAAAATCGCATCAATCAAAAATAAATCAAAAATTATCTTTAACTTACTGATGTATCTATCAATTGATTTTAAAAATTGTGTCATTTTATTAAAAAAACTTTTGTAACTTTCTCGAACCCCTTGACTCTAAACGTGGATTGCGGAAAACTTAAAATATACAGTAGTAAACTATATACCTATTATTAAATTTTGATAAGATTCTCATATTAATAATGTAATCGCTCAAAATATCTATATAGAGAGCGATATAACAAAAAATAGCGATTCTGTAAACTGAAACTCTAGTTATCCAGCGATCGCATACCGTGGCAAAGCTAACAAGCAACTTCGTCTAAAAATGGAAACACTAGAATTCATTATTTATCCCGATGGTCGGGTTAAAGAAACAGTTACAGGTATTGTTGGTTCATCTTGTCAAGAGGTGACAGCAGCAATTGAAGCTCAACTGGGGGTGGTAATCAATCAAAAACCCACTTCTGACTATTACGCTCAGAAAACCACCAATCAATCCGCTGCGGTAGCTACTCAGAGCAATTACAGTGATTGGTAATTTACGATCGGTAATTTAACAGAATCTCTTTTGCAATCAGTTTATTTCAATTAACCTTAAGGAAACTTATGTCACATTTCAGCAATATCAAAACGAAAATCCGTAACCTAGACTCTTTAAAATCTGCTCTAAACGATCTCGGTGTAGATTGGAAAAATGGGCCAGGAATCGTCAGAGGCTATCAAGGACAAACTCACAAAGCTGATGTAGTGGTAGAACAAGCTAACAACTACGATTTTGGTTTTAGCTGGAATGGCAGCGAATACGAACTAGTATCTGACTTACAATATTGGCAACAGCCTTTAACAGTGCAGGGTTTTTTGGCTCAAGTAACTCAACGTTACGCGTATCATACGGTAGTTAATGAAAGTGCCAACCAAGGATTTCAAATTACCGAACAAGAAAACAATCAAGATGGTTCGATTCGTCTAGTCGTTCAACGCTGGAGTGCCTAATGCCCGATCTTTCTTCCTCAGAACAAAGTGGTTTTGAGCCAGAATTAGGCGGTATTTTTCGAGGTGCTGCAGTCAGAACTGGTTTTGAGCCAGAACTAGGCGGTACATGGCGACAGAAAGGAGTATATGTAGACGAAAATATCTGCATTGGCTGTAAAAACTGTACTCATGTGGCAGCCAATACTTTTTATATCGAACCCAACCATGGGCGGGCCAGAGTATTTAACCAAGATGGAGATACAGAAGAACTAATTGAAGAAGCTATCGATACTTGCCCAGTAAACTGTATTCATTGGCTTGACTATACAGAACTCAAGACAATGGAAGAAGAGCGCAAGCATCAGGTAATTCAAAGTTTGGCAATTCCTCCAGATATGAGGCGATCGCTCATTAAAAAGAATAAAAACTCTAAACGATTTTAATTATTAGTTCCCCGATGACTGCATAGTATCGGGGTTTTTTCAGATAGTTTTTTGTAAAAATCCTTTATAAGTTCCTGTCGGTAAGGATTTCGTAACCGTCTTTAGTAACTAGTATGGTGTGTTCAAATTGGGCAGAGAGGTTATTATCCACTGTAACCACCGTCCAGCGATCGCGCAAAACTCTAGT
>CAYXWE010000577.1:0-3402 GCA_964468145.1 uncultured Pleurocapsa sp. | reverse complement strand
GCAAGAATCATCTTCAAAGATGGATTTTTAAGCTGCTGAATCAAATAGTTATCAATTTAATTCCGTAAATCGTTTTGGGGTTTCTATGTAAAATAAGAATATTTAAAAAATATTTTAAACTTTTACATGGACGTATATTCTATTCTGAATCAAACCACACGAGAATGTGTTGGCGATGGAAAATTTAAAACCCTATTCGATCGCAACAGTAGAGAAACTTTAGTTTTACTTTGGTCGCAACTAGGAGATTTTGATAATCTGGAATATGCTTGGTGGTTAAAAAGGGAATCAGCACAACTAGAGGCTAAAAACATTACCGTCAAAGCTGTTGGTATCGGCGATCGCAATTCTGGTCGCCAGTTTTGTGAATATACGGGCTTTCCCCCCCACAACCTTTATGTAGATCCAACTGCCGAACTCCATCGTCAATTGGGTCTATATCGAGGTTTAACTATCAAATTTCCTTTAGTTTCACCCAAAACCAGTGCCTTTATTAATTTAATGATTATGTGTGCGGGTATTGGTAGTCCTGGGACTTTATCAGAAGTGTTTCGTGGTTACAAAGGCGATCGCACTGCGCCTCAATTAATCCCCAATGAAGAAATTATCAAGGATACTCCTCTACCCAATATTAAAGGTTCGTTCTTTAAACTAGCAGGGGGAGAAAACTTTCAGCGTCCTTTTGAATTAGCTACCCTGCGACTACGCAACATGACCGAGGTATTGAGTAACTGGAGTACTTATGTCCCCGATGCCACTTATTTAACCCAAAGAGGTGCTACGTTTTTGTTTGATAAGGATGGAGAATTGCTTTACGAACATCGCGATCGCAATATTTTGGGTTTTGCCGAGAATATGAGTCAACCTTTATCTTTTCTGGAAAAGTTCTAAGCCTCTAGCTGAAAAATGAGCTAAAGTAAACTGAACCATTTTTAGATCGGTTTAAATCCCAATTTACTATGTTGACTCTAGATAAGTTATTTAAACACCACAAACATCGCCGAGTTGCCATCGCCCTAGCATTATTAGGAACAGTTACCCCCGTAGCAGGGTTACACAAACTATATTTGGGTCAACCAGTGTGGGGAATTATCTATCTGTTGTTGTGGGCGACACCCATACCGCGTATCGCCTCCGCTATTGATGCAGTGTGGTATGTAGTCCAAGATTTAGAACAGTTTGAACGTCAGTTTAACGGACAGAGTAAATACAGCCTCAATACCTCTCCTCAAGTTATGGCGATCGCCGAATCGATGCGTGAATTAGATCGCCTGCGAGAAGATGGTTTAGTCACAGAATATGAATTCGAGCAAAAACGCCGTCAATTATTAGACTATATTGCCTAAGATCGTCCGATGGGGATCTGCTGAGTAAATAGAGTTAATAGTTCGTAAGGATGAATTATGAATGATGAATGCTGACTTTATTTGATATAAAAAAACTAAATACTTTGCTTATTTCTCTCCAAAACAACAAAACTAGAGCTTGTAGCAGTAAAATTCCTCTGTGTCACGGGGCATATAAATTCTTGAGGAAACCTCAAGAAACAGCCCCTCCTCTGTTCGGTGCGCGTTCCCAAACGGCTTGTAAAGCCGAGGGGTCGCACCGCTCCGTGGTTCATTCAAAAAGCGATTCAGCGCGGCCAAAGGGGGTTTCCCCCATGAGCGACTGAATCAAGAAATAATTAAACTAACAACGAAGTAATCATAGTTTAAGCCTTTATGCAAACTTACGTTTTAAAGTAAGCTAAAAACTAACAACTTAAATATTTCTCCACACAACGGACAAACATTTCTACCCCCATACCCAAAGCAGTCTCGTCAAAATCAAAACGGGGATGATGATGGGGATAAGCCAAACCCTTTTCAGGATTAGCCGAACCCAAAAAGAAATAACATCCAGGGACTTGCTGTAAAAAGAAAGACATATCTTCTCCTCCCATAGTCTGACATTCGGGTACTACTCCTACAGGGGTTTCTACTACCGATTCTGCCACCGATCGCACTAATTCTGCCATGGCGCGATCGTTGATTGTCGGGGGATATAGTCGCCAGTGGTTTAGTTCGTATTGGGCATGGTGCATCTGACACACACCAGCAATAATTGCTTCCAATCTTTCGGCGATCTTAGTTTCCAATTCGGGATTAAAATAACGAATCGTGCCACTCATGCGGGCATTATCGGCAATCACGTTCAAAGCAGTACCAGCGTGTAATTCTCCTACTGTAACTACCGCAGAATCTATGGGGTTAACATTACGCGCCACAATAGTTTGCAGGGCATTAACAATTTGACTGGCAACTACAATCGAGTCTACCGTTTGGTGGGGCATTGCACCGTGTCCGCCCTTGCCAAGAATTGAGAGGCGAAAACATTCTACTGCAGCCATTAATGCTCCACTTCTAACACCAATAGTTCCCAAAGGTAGGTTGTTCCACAGGTGCAAGCCAATAATTGCGTCCACATCGGGGTTTTTTAGTACCCCCTCCTCAATCATTGGTTTTGCACCTCCAGGGCCTTCCTCGGCGGGTTGAAAGATAATTTTTATCGTACCCGAAAAGTCATCTTGATGTTGAGAGAGATAATAAGCGGTAGCTAGAGCGATCGCCGTATGTCCGTCGTGTCCACAAGCGTGCATTTTGCCATCGTGTTGAGATTTGTAGGGGACTTCGTTGGCTTCTTGAATAGGTAAAGCATCCATATCTGCCCGAATTGCCAAAACTTTACCAGGGGACTTTCCTGCGATCTCAGCTACAATACCTGTTTTAGCAATACCGGTTTGATGAGGTATTTGCCACTGCTCTAGTTTTTGCTGAATAAATTTACTAGTAATGTGTTCTGCAAAGCCCAGTTCTGGTTTTTGATGTAGTTCCCGTCGCCATTGGACTATCTTAGGCTGCAAATTGCGTATTTCAGCGCGAATTTGGTTCAAATCAACAGATTTAGACTCTTTTACTGTAAAAACCATTTTAAAATTACGGGACTTATTTAAACTATGAAATTAGCTTTTGAGAGATTTACGAGAACTAGTAAACTGACCGTGGATGTTAACACTATAAGGAAACCCCAAAACGATTTAGGGAATTAATTGGTCGATCGTAACATGACCCAAGATCGCTAAGCGATCGACAACAGTAATTTTATCCTCGCCACTATAAAGTACCGCAGTAGGTAAAGTTTTAGCAGTAGCATCATCTAACTGCAAACTTTTAAACCCACCGACACATTGGGATAATTCAGCAATAGATTGGTAGCTATCATCTGAAGAAGAATAAATACCCCATTCCCTGTAACCCTTTGGTTTGGCTGAAGAGTGAATCAAGATATAATTACCCGATAGCTTAAATTGCTCGATTATTGGGTTGAAATTTAATTCGATATCGCTACTTGCTACTGTTGGGG
>CAYXWE010000576.1:0-3407 GCA_964468145.1 uncultured Pleurocapsa sp. | reverse complement strand
TCTATTAATGAACTTCCAGTAATTTCTAATAGATCCACATTAATTTCAACATTTCCCACATTGCCTTGTCCTGAATTGCTATTAATAATTAATCCGCGATTATCTAATAACAAATTTTGAGCATTGATAATTAAATCCCCAGTATTGCCATTGCCTCTAGTAGCAATAAGAATATTGCTAGAGGCGGACTGAGAAGAATTAGGATCTGCTCCTGTTCCAGCAATGGAAATAGTATCGCTAAGATTGAGATTTATATTTCCGCTATTACCATTGCGGGGAATGACGTTATTGATGGTAGCACCATTATTAATATCCAAATTCTGTGCGGTTAAACTTATATCACCTACTCTTACGGTTTCTACTTCTTGACTTGAGCCATTAATAATTCCGCTAAAAAAGCCATCAAAAGTAATATCACCTCTGGCATTGAGAATAGTATCCCCAGGTTCGCCATTTCCTGCGTTAAAGTTACGGATTTGACCGCCATTAAAAATTTCAATATTGCGGGCGTTGATTTCAATATTGCCCAAGTTTCCCGTACCAGAATTTAGAGTAAAAATCGACGTTGTATCATTACTACCCGCACCATCTATAATTAGATCTTCTGTAAGCTCGATCGCAATATCTCCTAATTGGGCATTTTCCGAGCCACCATTTTCAGGAATACTTAGAGCAATAAAACTCTCAGTCACCGACAAGTTTTTGGCATTAATCGCGATCGCTCCACTATCGTTGGTTGAAACGGCTACTCTAGAATTATTGCTGAGAGATACATCGCCTCTGGTTATAGCATCGGGAAAACTCAAACTACCATTTTCCTCGATACTTATTTCTCCCGCAGCAGTTAAGCCACCTAACTGTATATTTCCCCCTCGTAGGAAAATGATTCCCCCCTCTAGATTGATATTGCCCCCAATTAAAGCAACATTATTACCAGTTTCTACCAAACCCTCATCTGTAGAGGCTCGATAGATAATGTCCCCTGGGTTATCCCGAAAACCTAATCCGATAGGTGCATTGACTGTTAACAAGGGAGGATTGGCTAAATCTGTCGCGCTAAATTCCCCATCCTCAAACAAAATACTACTGGCGGTAGAACTTAAAAAAGAACCACCAATATCTAGTCTGGCATTATTACCAAAGATAATTCCAGCAGGATTAATCAAAAACAAACTAGCACTACCATTTGCCCGAATTAAACCATCTATATTAGAAATATTGCCCCCTGTTACTCGGCTGAAGATGTTGGAGATATTACTGGCATTATCAAAAAAAGCCGTGTCATTTGTAGGAACAGAAAAATCCTGAAAACTATGGAATAGATTATCGCCCCTAGTTTCTCCTCCAGTTATTTCAGAAACATTACCTTCTTGATTCACCTCAGTATTAACAGTTCCATCTGTGGTAATTTGAGCGAGAGATATGTCACTTGCAACAGAAAGATATCCCATAGTACAAAGGATAACCTGTAAAGGTAAGAATAAAATTTTTTTCATACTGTGTTTGTTGAACTAAGGCGATTGGGCTGAAGGCTGACAGGACGATTAGTGGGAAATTAGGATGGGGATAAATGTAAAATCTATCCCAAACCAAAACTAAAGATCGACTATACGATCTTTAAATTAGACCTACGGGCATAAATCCGAGCGCGATCGTAAGTTTTTGACAAATGACTAATAACATAAGACACAAAACTATTAAATGAACGATCGCTGAGATCCTGCTCTCGCGCATATGTCTATTATTTACTGTCGCAGCTTATCTAAGACACTAAGATCTTCCATAGTAGAAATATCTCCTACTAATTCTTCTCCTGCTGCTAAATTGCGCAAGAAACGACGAATAATTTTACCCGAACGAGTTTTAGGTAGGGCATCGCTAAAGCGAATTTCTCCTGGACGAGCGATCGCGCCAATTTCCTGGACGACGTGCTGTTTTAGTTCTTGTTTTAATTCTTCACTCTCACTATAAGAGCCTTCTAAAGTGACAAAGGCATAGACATCTTCCCCTTTTAATTCATCGGGGCGAGAAACTACCGCAGCTTCAGCTACTGCAGGATGGGATACTAAAGCCGATTCTACTTCCATTGTGCCTAAACGATGTCCTGAAATATTCATCACATCGTCTACACGACCCATTACCCAAAAATAGCCATCTTCGTCTTTACGCGCTCCATCTCCTGCAAAATAAAGGTATTTATCGTCTTTAGGGGGAATATGCTCCCAGTAAGTACTGCGGAAGCGGGCATCATTTTTATAGACAGTACGCATCATACTCGGCCAAGGGTGTTTGATGACTAAATACCCCCCTTCATTCTCCCCAACGGGATTGCCTTCTAGATCCACTACATCAGCAATAATACCTGGGAAGGGTAGAGTTGCCGATCCTGGTTTGGTAGGAGTTGCCCCAGGTAAAGGAGTTAGCATAAAACCCCCTGTTTCGGTTTGCCACCAAGTATCGACAATGGGGCATTTTTCCTGACCTATTACCTTGTGATACCACATCCAGGCTTCAGGGTTGATTGGTTCGCCTACTGTTCCTAGGATACGTAGAGAAGAGAGATCTCGCTTATTGGGATGTTCGTCTCCCATCTTAATAAAGGCTCGGATCGCAGTGGGGGCAGTATAAAAAATTGTTACGCCATACTTTTCTACCACATCCCAAAAACATCCAGGGTTGGAAGGGCGGGGCGCACCTTCATACATCACAGTAGTTGCACCATTAGAAAGAGGACCATAAACAATATAGCTGTGTCCTGTAATCCAGCCGACATCGGCAGTACACCAATAGACATCATCATCTTTAATATCAAATGTCCACTTAAATGTCATGTGAGTGTAGAGGTTGTAGCCCCCCGTGGTATGCACTACCCCTTTTGGCTTGCCTGTAGTACCGCTGGTATAGAGAATAAAGAGTAAATCTTCGCTATCCATATGTTCGGCGAGACAGTCTTTACTGGCACTATCTTTGAGTTCGTGCCACCATAAATCCCGCTCTGGTTGCATTGCAATATCCTGCTTAGTACGCTGCACTACCAAGACATTTTTAACGCTGGGGACATCCGAAGCGATCGCCTTATCTACTGCATCTTTAAGGGGAACAATTTTATCTTTACGCCAACCCCCATCGGCAGTGATTACTAACTTAGCTTCTGCATCTTGAAGGCGGGCTTTTAATGCCTCTGCACTAAAGCCACCAAAGACAACACTATGGGCTGCACCAATTCTGGCACAGGCTAACATGGCGATCGCAGCTTCGGGAATCATGGGCATATAAATTCCCACGCGATCGCCTTTTTTAACGCCCAGTTTTTTAATTACATTTGCCATCTGACAAACTTCTTGATGTAACTCTGTGTAGGTAAGAGTTCTAGAGTCTCCTGGTTCGCCTTCCCAAATTAAGGCTGG
>CAYXWE010000575.1:0-3410 GCA_964468145.1 uncultured Pleurocapsa sp. | reverse complement strand
CTAAGAAGCAGTGGCAAATGCGATTCTATTCCCATAATTATGGTAACGGGAAATACAGGTTTCATTGATAAAGCCAGAGCAAAAATATCTGGAGCAACCGATTATTTTACCAAACCTTTTACTAAACAAGAATTAAATAGAATTGTACAAAAATATCTTGCCTAATCTATTTTTATAGTTAATTTATTTTTCCTATTAATTGAAACAAAATAATAACTCATTTGCCGACTTATTATAAACAATATAAATCATGAAAACAATTTTAATCGTTGACGATTTACAGTCCGAGCTAGACATGATGGCGTATTACTTGCAAAATGCTGGTTACAAAACTATTATCGCTAGAAATGGCGAAGAAGCGATCGCTTTGACTATTGCTAACAAGCCAGATGCTATTGTAACGGATTGGATGATGCCCAAAATGGGGGGATTAGATGTTTGTCGTAAATTAAGAAAAAATCCCGAAACCGAAAATATTCCTGTTGTTGCTTGTACGGCTAAAGATCGGGATATTGATAAAATGTGGGCGAAAAAACAAGGTATCAGTGCCTATGTTGTTAAGCCTTGCAGTCAAGATGAACTGGTGACGGCAGTTCGCGATGTTTTATAAATATCCTCAGGTTTGACTGAGGTCGTGGTTTTAGTTTTTACTATTTCCTCATAAAAAATAGCTAATAGTGAGATATCTTTGTTTTGTTTAACTAAGGCAACCAATAACGGGGAAAAACCTGAGTTAAATTCCGCACGGTTTTATTAAGAGTTCTGGCAAACTGGATATGAGGTTCGTCTGGTTCAATAGGGATAATATTCGCCTTTACACCTATGCCAAATCGCTGCACGACTAAATTAGCTGCTTCTAAACCAGTAACGTAAGCTTTCTCTTGCGACCAAGAACCGTGTTGAGTTACAATCCAATCCCCACTCATAAATAGATTGGGAATATCGGTTTTAGCCCGAAGTAAATTTTGATAGCTACCAGGGAAAAAGTGCGTAACGCCTTCTTTGACGCGAATGACACTGCTGTCTATTACTCGGACATTAGCAAAGGCAGGAATACAGGTTGCTAAATCTTGCTGTACCTTAGCAATAATTTGGTCGTCGCTCATGGGTAAGAGTTGATTGGCATGATAAAAATCGGCTTCTACTACGGTATTAGGTTCGTTTTGATATTCATCGTGGAGATCGTTAAGATCGAAAAATGTCCAACCAGTAGTGCGATCGAAACCAAAGCAGGCATTAGAAGGCAAAGGAATATTAATTTTGCGATCGCACCAGAGGCGAGTAGCTAAGACATCGATACCTTTAAGATTAGCTAAGTTGCAGAATTGAGCATAATTATTTAAAGTACTGCTACTAGAGACTATTTTCTTGATACCACTAACGCTAACTCCAGATATAACCGCATCGGCAGCAAAAAACTCTTCATCGCACACCACGCCAGTAGTTTTCCCCGTATCGTCAACCACAATATCGCTGACGCGCTTATTAGTGAGAACTTTACCCCCCGACCGTTCGATACTTTCGATCCAGGGTTTAAAGATTTTTTCTCCCACTGTTCCCCGACACCAAACCACATCAAAATCTGGTTGATGAGCCAAAATGAAATAATATAGCATCCCCAAGGCAGCAGCAGCAGAACACTGCTCTCCTGGGGCAAATAACCCGACTAACAACATGGGTTCAAAAGATTCCTTATACAATCTTTCGGATACGCCAAACTGCTTAAATAATTCTCTGGCTGTGACTTTATCGTAACGTTGCCAAGCTTCGTCAGAATTATCAAAATCTACTACTGCATATAGTAAGGGTAGGGCAGAAAGGCGATCGCTCAATGGCAGACGTTTAAAACGAGTATAGATAAAAGTACCCAAAGGAGAGGGCAGACGAGGTTCGTTTTGAAAAATAGGCGACTCTACTTCCAAACCAGCAGGGGAATATTGAGACGAACGGGTAAAACGGGTAAAAGGATCGATATTGAGTTGTTTGACCAGATTAAAAATGTTGCGGTAAGGATACCAAAAACCATGAATGCCACCTTCAACCGATCTTCCTCCTGGGGTTTTCCAACCCGCAACTAAGCCACCAGGATAGGGCGCAGCTTCTAATAGAGTAACATCGTATCCTTGTTCGGCTAAATGAGCAGTTGCCCCCAAACCAGCCCATCCCGCGCCGATAACTACAATCTTTTTTTTGTCTGACATCGCCATCTTATTGACTATTCTTATTCCTGTTTTAAGATGACATATTGTAGACCTACTATGGAGTGGTCTTATTGTTTTTCGCCTTTCAACCGTCAGACTTACAATTTTAAGGCTAAAAGAAGCGCGATCGCTCGAACGACATATTTTTTTATTCGATTGGGTAAACGAGATTTTCTATACGAATATTTAGACAGACAATGGATACAGCATCAGCGTTGGAATAAAAAGCACAGCACCAAATTGCCTTTGTCTGTTATTTGGTGCGATATAGATCGCTTGAGACGTTTTAGCAATCGTTATGGTTATTTGTGTAGCGATCGCATTCTGCGGAATATTGGAGATGTTTTCAACAATTTCAATAGGTATCCGTGGCGTTGGTAAATCATACCTTGATTTACCAACGCCAGTCTTGTGCCGAAATCAGAAATAGACATTCTTATTATGAGCAGTTATGCACTAATTAACGAGCAAACTTACACTCCCTGAGTTCTGTTTGGGCAGATTTGTTCAGATATTTAGAAACGGTAAATTGAGTAGTTTACATAAAAAATACAGGGAGCGCGATCGATTAAAAAATCTTTATATTATGGCGTGTCTATCATCTACTATCCGTAGGATAATAAAAAATCATTGCCTCTATACGTCTTTTCTAAAACTCATATCTTTAAAATTAAAGATACTTACTTACACACTCATTTAATTAAAGGGGAAAATATTGGTTTCTACAACTTCCTTTAAAACAGCAAAATCAGAAGAAATTTTTAGTGCTGCACAAAAACTAATGCCTGGTGGCGTTAGTTCTCCAGTAAGAGCTTTTAAATCTGTTGGTGGTGGTCCGATCGTATTTGACCGTGTCAAAGACGCTTATATTTGGGATGTCGATGGCAACCAATATATCGACTATGTTGGCACTTGGGGGCCTGCAATTTGCGGACACGCTAATCCTATCGTGATCGAAGCCTTGCACGATGCTTTAGAAAAAGGTACTAGTTTTGGTGCGCCCTGTGCTTTGGAAAACGTCCTGGCAGAAATGGTCATAGATGCTGTTCCTAGCATTGACATAGTGCGCTTTGTTAACTCAGGTACAGAAGCCTGTATGTCGGTTTTGCGCCTAATGCGTGCCTTTACTGGTAGAGAAAAAATTATTAAATTTGAAGGCTGCTATCACGGACACGCAGATATGTTCTTGGTCAAAGCAGGATCGGGAGT
>CAYXWE010000574.1:0-3420 GCA_964468145.1 uncultured Pleurocapsa sp. | reverse complement strand
GATTTATGACTATATAGCATTTATTATTATTGTTTATCGGTCTTTTTAAAAAAGAAAGTTTTTTTAAGTAAAATGAAATGGGCTAAAGCTAGTCACTACTGGCTGTTTGTCGCCTTTAAGATTGCGGATTACAATATTGGAACGTTTTCGGGAGTTCAATTTTTGTTTTGTTGTTTTTGGAGTTGAATCCGCTTCGGGTTTTGTTTTGCGAGTCGATAAGCCCATTTGCTTGAGTAAGCGATTTACGTGACGCTCGCTTACTTCTATGCCCAACTCTTTGGCTAGGTGTTTGCTCAACCAATTTGCTGTCCAGCGTCGAAAACCATAGCCAAAATCGCGAGGACTTTGGCTTACCAAATCTCGCAGTCTATTCATATATTTTTCATTTACGGTTCTGGGTCTACCTATGGGTAAGTCTTTCCACTTGTGAGCATCTCCCGAAACAGCTATGTGCGTCCAATATCTAGCTGTTTCATGGGAGCAGTTTAGAGCAGCGCAAATTTGGGTTTGGGAATACCCTTTGTCTGCTAGGAGCATGATTTCAATTCGGCGACGATATTCTGCTCGCAAGTTGGTTTTTAGTTTTTCTGTCAGTAGCTTTTGCTGAAATGGCGATAATAATTTGGTTTCGCTTTCAGCTTGAGGCAATGAAAAGTTAGACCCAAAGCTTTGGAATTGAGATTGTTGACTGTACATGATGTAGATATTTCCTCAAACAATTTTTCTATTTGCGATCGAGACAAGATTTACTTAACTACCTGTTTGCTTACTAGTCGATCGTAACCACCTAGAAAAAGCAACCTGGTATTAGGCCCCAGTCATGAATAAAATATCTATTTATTTTGGTGACTGGTATTTACCTGGTTTTACATTGTTAAGTTATTTTTTATTCCCCTCTGCAAACTCGATAGTTGCCTTTTCATACCTCATGTACGAAGTTTACACTTGGTTTATGCAAATCTTGGATGAAAAAAAAGTATCTTTATGAAATTTTTAAAAACCTCAGATTTTTTGTAAAGAATGAGTAAAGCTAGGATTTTTTGCGGGCAAATTTCATCTATATTACCCTATTTTCTCTATGTTTTCTTTATATTTTTTAAATTTTTTCTTTATATTTTAATTGTTATTTTATAAAGTTTTGTATCCTTTTTTACGATACTTTGTGTCAAAAATAAAAATATGACACAAAGTATCGTAAAAAATTAGAGTAAATGAGAAAATCTACAAGAATCTACTGAGATCGAATTCTTCGCTATTGGTTTTGGGGGCATACCTTTGTGCATTGAGGATCAAAACCAGTCTCTCTGTATAATCTACTGCGCCCCTAAGTTCGTTTCTTAAATGCTCTAAACCCCCATTGGCGTATTCTTCAAAAATTTTGACTCGTCTAGTTTCTACAACAGGATCTTGAGTAGCTAAAATTTTGATGTCTTGGGTATGAGTCACGGCAATTAATTTAATTAAGCGATCGTAGCCACGGGAAATAAAGACTTCTAAACTAATCGGCGCGGGTTCGGTTTGAGATACTTGCTCAATTTTTACTCGCTTATTTATTTTTGCTCCCAAGCTAGCAGCATAAGCCACGATATCTGCATAGGTTTGGAATGCCCCCGTTGTTCCCTTATTTTCTAGTAATTTTTGAACTAACTCTGCTTTGTCTTGGGCTACTTTTATTCGTGGTAAAGGCATTGTTTGAAGAACAAAGAAAGAACATCTTCTACTATAGTAATTTTTGTGTCAATTTTAAATAAATGACACAAAAAGCTTATTCTAATTCAGCCATTTCTGTATCTTGAATTAGACGAGCTATTCTTAAACTCAAGGTGTAGTTATTAGTTTCTCGACAGATAAATGCAGCTTCTTGTAAGTATTTAATTCCTTCAGCGAAATTTTCTTGCTGTAAAGCTGAAATCCCTTTGGCATAGTAGCCGTGTTCGTCCTGCGGATCTAAATCTGCATCAATTTCTTGGGCTTTTTTATAATTTTTGGTAGCCTGTTGGCAATTATCTATTTCGTAATAGGCATTACCCAAATTGAGATATGCAGAGATAAACTGAGGCTCTAAGGCGATCGCTCGCGCTAAATCGGCGATCGCATCATTGTATTGCGCCATGAGATAATAAACCACACCGCGATTGTAATATCTATCGGCATTCTGCTCAATTTCAATCAAGTTCGTAAAGTCTTCAACTGCTGCTTGGTAATTGCCAAGGTATGAATATACTGCCCCACGGTAATAATAAACGCTGCTTTTATCTATATTCAGCTCGATCGCACGGCTAAAATCAGCGATGGCACTGGCTAAGTCTCCCAATACCTTGTAGGCATAACCGCGATAATAATAACCATCTGCAAAATCAGGCTGGAGTTGAATTACTCGATCGTAGTCTTTGATTCCTTGCTTTTTTCTACCCAAAATAAAATGACTTGCACCCCGATGCAGATAAGCCCGATAATGCTTGGGATTTAAATTTATCTTCTGGGTGTATTGCGCGATCGCAGCCTGGTACTTTTTCTGTCGATATAATGATTCTCCGCGCTCGTAGTAATCATTTTTAGGGCGATCTTCTTTTCGACACCCTTTACTACCAAAATTTTCTGTTTCTGATTCTAATTTCTCAATCCCCGCCCGAATTATTTCATCCCAATTGACGCTCATTATGGACTCCGATGCAAAATATTTCTCTTCTATGCTTTGTATTATTGGCGATATTACCCGCGATCGATAGGATTTATGTCACATTTTTGTAATTTATAAATTATTTTTTGCTAGAATATCTTTTTTTTGTGTCAAAATTAAATTACTGACACATTAACTTTAATTTTACGGATGCTAATTGACGGTCAAAAATACAGTTATCGCCAACTTATAGAAGAAACAGGTCTATCTAGAAGTACTTTGCATCGGCGCATTAAAGCTCTCAAGGAATCTGGCGTTCCTCTAACTATGGGTGCAATTATGCAATTTCCTACCACTTGGGCTTTTCACGATAAGGAGGGGAATTTTTATTCTTCTAAAACTGATTATGCAGTTAAGAAGAATATTCCTTACTATGAAATGTTTCGAGACAACAAACAATGAACCGCGAATAATACTGGCTACTGGTTCTAAATTAATCAATTCGCGATCGCCAATAAACCAAAATAACGTTTAAAAGACGTTTTCGATTTTAGTGTAATGTTTCACAAGTTTAATTATGAAACATTTAATTTAATTGTTTAGAGCGATCGCAATAGTTAAAAGATACTCTCGCAGACAAATTTTCTCCCATGGAAACTGATTAATTGCTTCGTCATTTGCGATAATGTCCGTTGTGTCATTTTTAAATTTATGGCACATAAAGACAATCGAGCTTATATTCCAGGGTGTGTTTTAAAAAGCTGCTAAAACTAGGTAATATGTTGCGATATCACTGGATA
>CAYXWE010000573.1:0-3422 GCA_964468145.1 uncultured Pleurocapsa sp. | reverse complement strand
GTTGGCATAACTTCTTTTATGACATTGGGAATAGATAGCGAGCCTAATATAGATGTACCGATTGTCATTGTCAGTGCTAACCAAAGAGGAGTTAGCCCTTCGGAGTTAGAAACCCAGGTGACAAAAAAGATTGAAGATGCGGTAGCTAACTTGGATGGAATTGACGAACTTAGTTCCACTGTTACCGATGGTAGTTCTAGCACAGTAATTAACTTTGACTTGGGGGTAGATACAGATCGGGCGGTAAACGAAGTGCGTAATGCAGTGTCTCAAATTCGTCCCGATTTACCACAGGATATTGATGAGCCTAATGTTACCAAGCTACAGTTTACTGGAGGAACAGTAGTTACCTATGCGGTGGCTTCGGATCAGCGATCTGTCGAAGAAATTAGCAACTTGGTAGATGACACAATTATTCCCGAATTACTAAATGTCAAAGGTGTTGGTGATGTGGAAAGATTGGGAGGATTGGATCGAGAGATTAGAGTTAACTTAGATCCAGCCAGATTAATTGCTTATGGTATTACTGCTACTGAAATCGATAGCCAGATAGCTCAGTTTAATATTAATTTATCGGGTGGGCGATCGGAAGTTGGGGGGAGAGAACAAAGTGTTAGAACTTTGGGTAGTGCTGAAACTGTTAGGGAACTACGAGCCTATCCCATCGAATTAAATAATGGGAATACCGTCCCCTTATCCAACTTTGGCGAAGTATTAGATGATTTTGAAGAATCGAGACAAAAAGCCTTTTTAAATGGTCAACCCGTAGTTAGCTTTGGGGTCAAAAGAAGTTCTGGTAGTACTTTGGTAACGGTAGAAGAAGGAGTTACTAAAGCGATCGCTGAATTGTCAGAAACTCTACCAGAAGATATTAAATTAGAGAAAATATTTACCCGCGCCGATGATATTCGCGCTTCTTTTCGGGGGACAATTAACTCTTTAATCATTGGTTGTTTGCTAACTGTCGTCACCGTAGGGATTTTCTTGCGCGACTGGCGGGTAACTCTGATTACCGCTACTGCTTTACCTCTATCCATTATTCCTACTTTTTGGGTGATGAAAACTCTAGGTTACACCCTCAACAGCATGAGTTTGCTGGCTTTGGCTTTGGCTGTAGGTAACTTAGTTGATGATGCGATCTGTATGATCGAGAATATCGATCGCCATTTACAAATGAGAAAGAAACCATTCAAAGCAGCATTGGATGCAGCTAGAGAAATTGGTTTAGCGGTAGTGGCTACAACAGCCACGATCGTGGCGGTGTTTATTCCTGTAGCTTTTATGGGGGGAATTCCTGGGCAGTATTTCCAACCTTTTGGGGTAACAGTAGCAGTATCGACTATGTTTTCTACTTTAGTAGCCTGTACGGTTACGCCGATGCTGAGTGCCTATTTACTTAAGCCCAAGAAAATGCCGTTTCAGTATCCCCGCTTTCGGGCATTTGATAACGTAAGTTACGATATTACCCCCGAAGATCGGCGGATAGATCGCGTTTCTCATAACAAAGCTAATTTTAGCCAGTCTAGTTCATCTCAAGATCTCGACAGCAATAGTCAGGGAAAACGACAGCCCTATCGCTTTTTACTCAACTTAGCCTTAAGAAATCGCATTACTACTTTAATTTTGGCTGCGGGTTTCTTCTTTGGCAGCTTACAACTAATCCCCTTTATTCCCAAAGGTTTGTTTAATGCAGGAGATACAGGTATTAGTACAATTCAAGTAGAGTTACCCCCTGGTTCGCAACTCGATAGTACCGAAGCAGTAATTAAACAGCTAGAAAAACTATTGCTGGAAAAAACAGAAGTAGCTAGCGTCTTGTCTCGGGTAGGAGAAGAGGGTAACATTAATCAAGGATTGGTAACGGTAAAACTTACGCCAAAAAACGAAAGAGAGCGATCTCAGCAAGAATTTCAAGAGCAAATGCGATCGCAATTTACTAAAATACCAGGAGCGAGAATTAGCTTCCAAAGTCAGGGCGCAGGGGGTAGTAATAAAGATGTATCGCTAATTTTACGGAGTAATAATCCCGATATCTTAGTAGAGACTGCCAACAATTTAGAAAAACAGATTCGCGAAATACCAGGATTGGTAGAAGTCACTTCTAGCACCAGCTTAGTTAAGCCAGAAGTTATTATCGAACCCGATCCTCAACGCGCAGCAGATTTGGGTGTTTCCGTTCAATCTATTGCTAACACTGCTTCGGTAGCTTCCATTGGTAATAGTGAATTTAACCTGGCTAAATTTAACCTAAGCGATCGCCAAATTCCGATCCGAGTTCAAATTAACCCCGAAAAACGTCAGAATATTGAAACCCTGAAAAACTTGCGCATACCCAGTCGCAATGGTTCATTAATACCTCTTAAAGCAGTAGCGGATATCCGTCTGGGTAGTGGCCCTGCTACCATTGAAAGGTTTAACCGCAATCGTCAGGTAACAGTAGAAGGTAATTTACAAGGATTAGCATTGGGAGATGCGATCGCTAAGATACGGGCTTTACCTGCTATGCAATCACTACCCCCCGAAGTAAAAGAAGAACCATCTGGGGATGCCGAAATCATGCGAGATGTCTTTGCCCGTTTTGGAGGTGCTTTGGGGCTGGCTATCCTTTGTATCTATGCCATTTTAGTATTACTTTACAACAACTTCCTCTATCCCATGGCAATTTTAGTCGCTTTGCCCTTATCAATCGGTGGCGCGTTATTAGGATTGTTAATTACCCAGAAAGAATTAGGATTGTTTGCCTTAATTGGTATTGTTCTTTTAATGGGATTAGTAACCAAAAACGCCATTTTACTAGTAGATTTTGCTTTGGCGGGATTAAAAGAGGGCAAACCTCAACGCAAAGCGGTAATTGCTGCAGGAGTATCCCGTTTGCGCCCAATTCTGATGACTTCGATTTCTACTATTGCAGGGATGATGCCGATCGCCCTAGAATTTGGTGCAGATGGTGAAGTTCGTAGCCCCATGGCGATCGCGGTAATTGGTGGCTTTACTACTTCTACCCTACTTACTTTGGTAGTTGTTCCTGTTTTATTTACCTATGTCGATAGTTTCATCTGTTGGCTAGGTCAATTTTTCAACAGCGATAAATTTGATCGTATAGCTTCAGTAAGCGAGTCAATAGCTACAAGTGAAAAATAACTGCTAAAAATTAGTAAAAAATAGATATCTTGAGTCTACTTTAGTTACGGCAGGGGTTTGGGGAGGTCGTAACGTCCCCAACAGGGGGTCTGGGGGAAAGTTCCCCCAGGAATAAATATGGTTTTTAAAAACAAATTAAATATTCAATATTTATCATTCAAAAACGAAATTGGGGAAAATAATGCGATGCCTTCGGCTAGCTTCGCGATCGCCATCGGCTAAAATAATTTTGACGGTGAATTGTTCGTCCAATTCTCCAATCACTTGGGTATAAATATAAG
>CAYXWE010000572.1:0-3429 GCA_964468145.1 uncultured Pleurocapsa sp. | reverse complement strand
TATCTAAAATCTAGATACGTTGTCCAACTTCAATTAATGCGCTTTTTGGTATCTAAATTTATTAAGCTACAAAATATTGTTGGTTTGCGTGATTTCGATCGCCTGAAGGACAATTAGTTGATTGACCTATTGGACTATCTTTTTAAATTTTATTGTGCATGATTGAGTTAGTCTCGCGCATGAGTAGTTACGCCTAATTTGTACAAAGATTATTTGAAGTTCCAGTTAAGAACCCGTAAATATAAATCATCTCTACAATATTTTTGTACATAACAATTACTCTGCTCATCTTTTGTATCAAACAAAAAAAGCAACTGTTGTTATCCTTGTAACAATTCAGTACTTTATGGCTATTTACAATACAGTTTTGATTTTTTAGGTATTTTTTTAGCTATCTGCCACTATCCAAATAGCGATTAAATTTTTAATCGCTTAAATACTCCAATAGCATTTTTGAGTAATATGTAGGCTTTGATTTTTGCGATTTTTATTCATCAGTTTTTAATCGCAAAAAACAGGCTCGTACAGACTTACCAGAGGTGAAACATCTAACTTAAGGCGGACAATTTATATTTACCAAAACGACACAACTCTCAAGCGATCTTTGTTCTTTGAATAGTATAGCGTTGTCAATTGGCTCTTGCAGAATGATATGTATAAGCTGCTACAAAAAAACAAATTTATTTATAACCAAGAACAAGATTTCAGTTAGCAACCCTCGGTGGTAAATAAGCATCTGTGGGTAAAGTAAAATAAAAGCTAGAACCTTTGCCAACGACAGACTCGACTCCAATTTTACCTCCGTAGCGTTCGACAATTTTTTGACAGACAGCCAATCCTATTCCCGTACCTGGATAATCTTCAGCAGAATTTAAACGTTTGAATGGCTCGAATATTTCTGCTTGTAATTCGGGAGCGATACCGATACCGCAATCGCTAATGTAAATTATCCATTGTTCTTTTCGAGCAGTAGCACGAACCTTTATTTGAGGATTTTGTCCGGGGCTAAACTTAATGGCATTTTCCAAAAGATTTTGTAATAGCTGGTTAATTTCTGTGGGATTTACCATAACTTTGGGTAATTCATCCACGGTAATTTGAGCTTGAGATGCAGCAATTTCTAAATGCAGGTTGGCGATCGCCACAGATATAGCTTGATTGAGATCGATTTCGCTCCAAGTGCGATCGCTTTTACCAGCACGAGAATAAGTCAGTAAGTCTTCCATAAAAGCTTGCATTTTCGAGCTACTGTTACCTATTTCTTTGAGATATTCTCGAGCTTTGGAGTCTAGATCTTGTTGGTATTCATTAGTTAAAAGTTCGGAAAACATCGATAGCGATCGCAAATGTGTTTTAAGATCCTCAGAGATAATCGAGGCAAAACCCTCTAAACCCTTGTCGATCTTATCTACAGTAGTATTTGCGCGCTCTCGATCCCGATTCGATTCTGATAAACGGGCATCGATCGAGTCAACGATTTTTTCAGGCTCGCTAGCTTCTGACACGCAGCTAACATTTTGCCATTCCAATCGAGCCACTCTAGCCATACTTTGGGGAGATGAGTTAATCAAAACCAGCGGAATAGAATTAGTGTCAGGATTCTGTTTGATTTTTCTGGCTATATTCCAACCATCAGCATCGAGTAATAATAAGTCGAGAACGATCGAGTTGGGTTTAATAATTTGAATCAAACCCATATAGTCTTGTTTATTTTGAACCACTACAACAACGTACTGAGCTAATTGCAGTTTATTCAACAACTGGCTCAAATCTTTGTGGGCATCTTTCAACACCAGCACCAGCCGATCTTGGGCAGTTTCATTATTCATAGTAGTCATCAAAATTGAACGTAGATACAAATTAGAGTTAATTTGGCTATGTCAAGATAAGGTACGCTTTATCTTGAGGAATTAAGCGATTGCCAATATTTAAGATTTTTGATTACTGCTTTACCTCTAGCGATCGCGATCGCCGAACTGGAATAAATTCCCTCAAAATTATGAACTGCAACTTCGCGATCGATAATACTCAAACTGTAGGAGTTTCCCGAACCTCGACTAACTAGTAAACTATAACCATCGATGCCGATTAGGGTTTGAATATTCATGATTTGAGCCATCAAAATAGATCTTTGCTTTAGCTATAGTTCCCAATTACGCATCAGTTTTAACGTATAAATCAAATATTTGGGAGATTAAAAGCGCGATCGCCTTTAGCGGGTTTGATTTTCAGATGGTCGCAATCATCTGCGATTGTTCTTTCGGAGCATCCCAATAAATAAGCAATCTCTTTTTTGGTATAGGTTTTACTCATAGCTTCCAATATGGATTCCACATTAGAAGCGTATCTTATTCTGGTTCGGCGATCGTCAACTCCACAAAATTATTTAACTTTTCTTGGCTTTGGGTAAAGTCATCAAGCCTGACTTCTGATTCTTGAGCAGATTGTTCTAGTTCTTTGATTTTAGGTAGTTTGTTATCCACCTTTTTCTTTTTGGCATCTGTTACGAGTTCTTGAATTAATTTATTTTGTTCGTGCAGTTGGCTTTCTAGTTTTTCAGTATTTTCCTCGCTAACAGCAAGTTGTTTTTTTCCGTCTAAAACTATTTCTGTGTTTTGGTCTTTATAAGTTAATGTACCTCGATTCATTACTAAAAAAGCAATTGAAAAAGGGAAAGTTGCCAGCCCAAAAGATAGCCCAAAAGCCAAAACTAGCTTTACTTTTTCGTCTAGATTACTAAGTATTTTAAACAACAAGAAAAAAGCCCGAGCAAGTTTATTAGACTTGCCAGGATTAAATATCATGAATAACTTTAAAGTTCCCCCGTGGCGATCGGGAATTATTAGTTAAAGTATTTTCTTTCGCAATCATGGTTTTAGCATCGACAGTAATTAAAAT
This sequence comes from uncultured Pleurocapsa sp., assembly GCA_964468145.1. GTDB lineage: Bacteria > Cyanobacteriota > Cyanobacteriia > Cyanobacteriales > Xenococcaceae > Waterburya. Next base: position 531 of record CAYXWE010000572.1, on the reverse strand, counting down.
CGCAGCGTCTCAAATTGGCTATAAAAATGCTAAGGGAGATCCTTCTAGATACGGCGTTTGGTATGGCGAAGCAGGTTTTGATACTGCACCCTGGTGCGCCATGTTTGTTTCTTGGGTTTTCGATCGAGCTAGTATACCATTACATCCAATTCAGCACAGCAAAGGTTTTGCTTACTGTCCTTTTGGATTGAAATGGTTTGCCAGCAACGGTCAGTTAGTACGTACCGCTCAACCTGGAGACATTGTATTTTTTGATTGGGGCAGAGATGGAATATCAGATCACGTTGGCATAGTAGAAGAGGTTTATCCAACCTATATCAAAACTATTGAGGGGAATACTTCTTTGCGCAACCAATCTAATGGTCGGCAAGTGATGCGCCGTACTCGTTATTATCCTTCTTGCTGTGGTTTTGCTCGTCCAGATTATAATTTAGGACACACCGCCTGGTCTGGTTTTTATCTTCAATTGACCGAGCCATACACTTTAGGCAAAGAAGTCGAGATCGTTCAAGTTTTGCTGATTAATATGGG
>CAYXWE010000571.1:0-3429 GCA_964468145.1 uncultured Pleurocapsa sp. | reverse complement strand
CGCAGGAGAAGGCGCAGGAGAAGGCGCAGGAGCAGGCGCAGGAGAAGGCGCAGGATTACTTCGACCTAAATTTCTCTCTAAAAACCTTTTAGCATCATCGGCATCTCCATTTTCATCCCCAGTTATGGCATAAAAAAGCATTCCTGAATCAGAAGGATCGTTTACTTTATTATCTGCATTTTCCATCAGATCGCGAGCTTCTTCCAAGGTAGGATTTTTTGTATTATTTAACCAATTCCAATCTGAATCATTAAAACCCCCATTTTGGTCTTTGATATCAATGAAATTGACTTGGGGAAAATCTTTCTTCAAATCACTCCAAGTGTCCACATCGTTTACACCAGGTTTAGTGGTTTTATCGCGATTTTCGTTCCAGCTTGAGTGTGAAACCAAAGTAATATTATCAAGATTTTGTGAATCTGTTTGTTCCAAACCTCTTGATATTGCTTCCATTGGCCCTCCTTCCAAGGCCAAGACTTCATCGCCTGAGTTAAGAATTTCTACCAACTCATTGGTTGCCTTTCGAGTGTTTGCTTGATAATCGTGTGTCTCAATACCTTGTTTTTCGACAAATGCAGCACTCTTCCTCATGTCTTGAACTTGCCCAGAATTATTTGGCTCGCCCAGATTGTTATTATAAAAGAAGGTAGATTTGTTAGATAATCCTGCTGCCTTGGTTAGAACAGCAGATATTGGTAAAGCTGCAATGTCATCTTTGTCATTATTGTTGCCGTCGAAATGAGAAATAACCTGGTCAAATTGACCTATATTTATTTTTTCTGCCATGATAAAGCTTATAACTTGTAGTTATTTGAATTAAAAACCTGAAATTGATGGGAACAATCGAGTCAAGAAGGACAGAACAAATTTTCTGAGGCATACTGTTTGTCTATTTTTGAGGAATATTTCAGAAACAATACAGTTCACCAAAGAAATTGTTTCATACATTAATCTTCCTTTTCTTCAAAAAGACTATCAAGTTGAGGTGCATTCATCAAGTTGAATTATACTTTGATTTATTTTTTAATTTAATTTTTAAAATGATGCTTGATTTAAGCTTTTAAATGAAGATATGTTGTTTAACAATATTACATGTAATAACAAAAATGCTAGTAATGTTAATTTTTTTCAAAAAGAAAAAAATTATTTAACGTCCTTAGCCCTTGGAGGCTAAAGGGTAAAAAACTTATTTTTTAACTTTTACCAATCTCAAATAATAATTGATGTTGCACATTCACTTATTGAGATAGCCGAACACAAATAATTAATTTTTAACAATATGACGCTCGGATAAATTCTTTTTTAAAACTACTCTATAAGTAAGATCTTTTAAGACATTAAAAATTAGTAATGCAAATTAATAATTTTTCAAGGCTATCAATATAAAAATATCTAAAAATATACCAATGACTATTAAAAATACATCTGCATTCAATCTTAAAAATAATTATCCCCAGCCTCAGATAGGAATGCCAACCATATTTCGTCTGGGCTTATTTAATATGGGTTTGGGACTAATGGCAGTATTAACCCTCGCAGTATTAAATCGGGTCATGATTAGCGAGTTGGGTATTCCCGCAACCATTACAGGAGGCATTTTAGCAACATCTCTATTTGTATCTCCTGCAAGAGTTTGGTTTGGACAACTTTCAGATCGCAAACCTATCTTTGGCAGACATCGGACTAGTTATGTACGCTTAGGAACGGCAGTTTTTGGTTTGGCAGTGTTTTTGGCAGTACAGGCGATGTGGCAGCTAGGAGCGGTGATTCGAGACAATGGCGGATGGTTGTGGGACGCTCAAACTATCGGCTGGAGCGCAGTGTTAGGATTAATCATGGCTGTTTATGGTTTAGCTATCAGCAGTAGTTCTACGCCCTTTACCGCTTTACTGGTAGACATTACTGAAGAATCTCGACGTTCTAAGTTAATTTCGGTTGTGTGGTCGATGTTAATGGTAGGTATTGTGATTGGCGGAATTACTGGCAGCGTTGTCTTTAAAAAAATCGAAGCATCGGGAGTCAAATCAGGCAATATCCCCTTAGAAGTTTTACAACCAACAATTAATAGTGTATTCGCGATCGTTCCTTTTATAGTTATCGCCTTGGCTTTTATTGCTACTTGGGGAGTAGAGAAAAAATATTCCCGTTTTGCTAGTAACGACACAATAGCAAACCGCGATGATAGTATTACTATCGCTCAAGCGATTAAAGTTCTAACTACTAGTCGTCAAACAGGAATCTTTTTCTCTTTTTTATCAATTTTAACTATCGGCTTATTTATGCAGGAAGCAGTACTCGAACCCTATGGGGGGGAAGTATTTAGCATGAGTATCGGTGAAACAACCAAGCTCAATTCTTTTTGGGGAATGGGTATTTTGTTTGGTTATGCAGTAACGGGATTTAAAATTATCCCCACTTTAGGCAAAAAATCTACTACCAAAATTGGCTGTGTTGCGGTAGCACTTTGTTTTGGTTTAATTATCTTGGCTGGTTTTACTCAACAGCCCAAAATGCTCCAATCAGCAATGGTATTTTTTGGTATTGCAGCAGGGATGGCTACGGTGGGCGGTATCAGTCTGATGTTGGATCTCACTGCTGCTGAAACTGCTGGTACTTTTATTGGTGCATGGGGATTGGCTCAAGCCATGTCTAGAGGGTTAGCTACCTTGATTGGTGGAGTTATTTTAGATATTGGCAAAAACATCTTTGCTACTCCTTTAATGTCTTATAGTCTGGTGTTTATAATTCAAGCTATCGGGATGCTAGTCGCGATCGCCTTTTTGGATCGGGTTGATGTTAAAGAATTTAAGGAAAATACCAATCGAACTTTAGCTACAGTTATGGAAAGCGATTTGGATGGTTAAAAGACACTCCCCAAGCAGTTTATAGAGATCCGCAACCTCCCGTAATTTTTACTAAGTTCTATTTCTTAAAGTACATAGTTAATTGAATCAAAAAAAACCGCCTAGTTAAATACCCTAGGCGGTTTTTTTATATTTATTCGTCTTACTTTCTAAGGTTTAGTTAGATAGCGTCGCTCTACATTGCAGAACCAACACCAGCATAAGCACCATAGAAAAATACACCAACAACGGCGATTACACCCATGCCAGCGACGGTTGCGACAATCCACAAAGGAATTCTTCCATCTGCAAACATTGTTCTAAATCTCCTACTTGCTATTAATAATTAAATTGGTTACGATGCTAGCTTTCTAGTTAAAGAAGTAGCTAGAAAAGAGAATGCCCAGAACAGCAATCAAAAGTAGACCCAAATAAAGGGAAGTACGGTTTAGTTCTACTGGCTGTCTATTGGGGTTTTGATTTTTATCCATTGTTTATATTTGCTCCTATCGTTGGATAAATTGCATAGACGCGATCGCGCCTAAAAAGAATACAGTGGGTACTGCTAAAGTGTGAATTGCTAACC
>CAYXWE010000570.1:0-3431 GCA_964468145.1 uncultured Pleurocapsa sp. | reverse complement strand
CAGGAACAGAAGAGATTACAGGAGAACAGTTTAATCTAATTTAAGCCGTGTCATCAATTAAGGAAAAAATGCTTTCAAGAGCTACTTAATTGAGCCAGGGGCGATCGCCTATGATAATTCTATTTGAAACTAGGAAATGATTAGTTATTAGTCTTTAGTTATTAGTCTTTAGTTATTAGTCTTTAGTCATTAGACATACTCCAAAGTAAATGTAACTAAAGCTAATCGAGAGTTTGGCGATCGCCCCTTCAGGAGAACTGCAATTTTTTCCACTGTCATACGTACAAAGTTGGTAATGATGAATTTCCAGATAACAAATTACCAAATAAAACGTTATGAAACTTACTTATCGAGGCATTGATTATAAATCGCAAAAACAAGAAGTCGATCCCAAACAGTTACCATCAGCAATTTCTTTTTCTAAATATCTAGTTTCCAACCATTGCGATAGTAACAAAGTTATTTTAGTCAGACCGATTCACTACTATACTTATCGTGGTGTTAGCTATACCAAAAATCTAATTTTTGATAGTCATACTAAGTTATTGCTTGATATTGGTCGTCAGTAATTAGTTACCATACATTTATTTAGCCAAACATAAATAATGACCCAAACAGTTTGGATAGCCAGACATGGCAATCGTCTCGACTTTGTTAATCCAGAATGGTTTAATACCGCAGCCAGACGTTACGATCCTCCTCTATCAGCAGACGGTTTTGTACAGGCTGCAGAATTAGCACAAAGACTCAAAGGAGAAAGCATCGATCGCATCTTTGCATCTCCTTTTTTACGGACTATCCAAACCGCTAGCGAAGTAGCCCAAGTTTTAAATTTACCGATTAAATTAGAAGCGGGTTTGAGTGAATGGCACAATCCCAAGTGGATGAGTGAGATGCCCGAAATTCATCCCAGAGAATTATTGCTCGACAAGTATCCATTAATCGATCCTGATTATTGCTCTTGTTTTTTTCCTCATTATCCCGAAACTAGAGCAGAAGTTTATCAACGCACTGCCAAAACAATTCAAAAACTATTGTTCAACTATTCAGGAAACATTTTAATCGTCGGACATGGTATATCTGTATCGGGAGCAATCAAAGGTTTAGCTCCTCAAACTCCTCATTTCAAAGTTACTCTCTGCTGTTTGACCAAAATAGTTTGGCATCGCGATCGCTGGGAGGTAGAATTTTATGGCGATACCGCTCACCTGTCCCAACCACAAGCTGAATTCAGATTGAATTAATGTCTTAATCTAACTATCCCAACTATTAATGAATTTTACAGATAAATTAAACCAAGCGATCGCCACCAACAATAGTTTATTAATTGTGGGACTAGATCCTAATCCCGAAATGATGTCTCCCCCATACCTCCAGGGAGAGACAGATACTTTAATTCCTAGAATTGAAGCTTGGTTATTATGGGTTATCAAATCAACTTGCGATCGCGTCTGTGCCTATAAACCTACATTAGGTTTCTATCAAGCATTAGGAATACCAGGGTTGCAATTGTTAGAGCGAATCTTAGCAGCAATTCCCCAATCTGTACCGATTATTTTAGATGCCAAACACAGCGACCTCAACACCAGCAGCGTATTTGCCCGCACGATTTTTAGCCAATGGCAAATTGATGCTGTTACCCTAACTCCCTATGCAGGACAAGATCATTCTGCACCATTTCTCGTATATTCAGACAAGGCAGTATTTATCTTGGTTCATACTTCTAATCCCAAAGCAGAAGTTTTGCAGAGGTATCCCAATTTAGAACAGCCTTTTTATCTCAAGGTGGTAGAAGAAGCTAAATCTTGGGCAACCCCCGAACAACTATATCTAGAAGTCGGCACTACCAATACAGAAATATTAGCTAAAATTAAAGCGATCGCGCCAGAACGAACTATCTTACTACGGAGTCTCTGGAGTCAAAAAAACAATCTAGAATCATTAATTAATCTGGGCTTAAATAATGCAGGACAAGGATTGTTAATTCCGATTCCTCAAGACTTTTTAGCTAATAACAATCTTGCCTCAGAAGTAGCCAATCTCAATCAAAAAATTAATGACTTTCGCGCAGCCAAAACCAGTCAAGCTGCTAGCTGCGATATATGGACGGCAGATGTTTGTTTGCTCGATAGCCATCCCTATCAAGATTTAATTCTGGAATTATTCGATATTGGCTGTTTGTTATTTGGGGAATACGTCCAAGCATCGGGGGAAACTTTTTCTTATTATATTGACCTGCGTAAAATCATTTCTAACCCCCATATATTCAATCAAGTCCTAGATGCCTATGGCGATATCGTGCGGACTCTAGAATTCGATCGCATCGCGGGTATTCCCTATGGCGCGCTACCTACCGCCACGGGATTGGCACTGAATTTACAGCGTCCGATGATTTTCCCTCGTAAAGAAGTCAAAGCCCACGGTACTCGTCGTCTGATTGAAGGTAATTTTCATCCAGGGGAAACCGTAGTGGTAATTGACGATATTCTAATTAGTGGTAAAAGCGTCAGCGAAGGTGCAGATAAACTCAAGTCTGCAGGGTTAAAAATCAAAGATATTGTCGTATTTATCGACCATGAAAGTGGCGGAAAAGATAGGCTGACAAATAATGGCTATCGCGCTCATTCTGTTTTAGCTATCTCCGAGATTACTCAAACTTTATACGAATCTGGTCGTATTAACCAAGAACAGTACAATTCCTTTCAAGAAAGCCATTAAGCATTTAACATTAAGCATTTCAACCTATGACATGAAAAACTTGTCTGACATTTGGTAACATAACGGTATCTGCAAATCAAAGTCGTGTCATGACTAAAGGTCAACTAGGAATTATAGTGCTAAATAGTTTGCTCGACAGACTAAAATGCTATGCCGAAGAAAAGAAAATATCTAAAACTGATGTGGTTGTTGGTGCGCTAGCTAAATACTCCGATATTCCAGAAAATGTTTCTTTAGGGGAAACAATAACTGCTGTTGAAACCAGATTGGCTCAAGTTTTGAAAATTAACTAAGAAAGATTGAGACTGAGAACTAATGCAGCAGTGGCTATCAGGACATAAATTAAAGAATCGTCCCTACGAAATTGAAGAAGAATTGGGAGAAGGTGGTTTTGGTATTACTTATAAAGCTAAAAACCTCAGTTTAGATGTATCTGTAGTCATCAAGACTCCCAATCGCAGATTACAAAGAGATAAAAACTATTCTAAGTACTTACAGAGTTTCAAGAAAGAAGCCAAGCAACTAGCCAAATTAGGGATGAATCCCCATCCTCACTTAGTTCGAGTCTTTGATTTCTTTGCTGAAGACGATGTTCCCTGCATAGTTATGGACTATATACCAGGAAATAGTCTTTATGACATGGTGCAAATGAACGGTGCTTTATCTGAAAAAAAAGCAGTTGAATACATCGGACAAATAGGTTCGGCATTATC